>JAFVVS010000001.1 GCA_017502025.1 Alistipes sp.
CAATGGTGTTGGAGTGGTCGTGATGACAGCCGTGAGGGGTCTCGAAATGTATCTTCTCACAACCATCGTGGTGGCACTCGCAGTGCTGACCGCAACAGTGAATATGCTCAGCGTGGTTTGCGTGGCACGATAGGGCAATAATAGGGTTGCTGCATACCCATACAAGGTACACTGCCAACATTGTCAATATTTTCATCGCCCTCTGCATCACTACTCACTACTCACTAATTAAGCCGCACTCGTGCAACTTCTCCACCCACGCCTTTGCATCACGCTCGGCAATCTCGGTGTCGATACCATAGCTCTCCACGAGAATAGCGGCAACATCTGCAACCTCGAACTCATTGCCCTGCAACTCGTTCCATAATAATAACGACGAATCGTTCAATGATATTATGCGAGTCATATCACTGCCTGCTGTACCCTGCATAATCACCACATTCTCACCCGCCATCGAGCGTACTTTGTATCCTTCTTTGAATTTCATAATTATACTAATTATGGGGCAAAGATAGTAAAAAACAATAAAGCAACCAAAAAAAATGGTTGCTTTATCTAAGCGTTGGCTCTCTGTCAGACTACAAGCTGATAGCCTCAGAAGGACAAACACCTGCGCATGCGCCACACTCGATGCACTTGTCTGCATCAATTACATAGATGTCGCCGGCGCTGATAGCCTCAACCGGACACTCATCGATGCAGGTACCGCAAGCGATACACGAATCTGAAATTTTGTAAGCCATAATAAATCGATTTATTTGTGTTAAATAACAGTGCGAAGTTACGGTTTAATTCTCAATTATCCAAAAAAAATCTTATCTTTGTGGTGCAGAACCACCTTTGAGATACAAAAATGGAGCCAAATAGAACACTCATTCGCTTAACCTTCCTTGGCACGGGCACCTCGCAGGGCGTGCCTGTAATCGGCTGCGATTGCGCCGTATGTTGCTCGGCAGATAGTCGTGATGTACGACTGCGTACCTCGGCAATGGTGGAGGTGGGCGACAGGCGATTTATCATCGATGCAGGTCCCGACTTCCGCCAGCAGATGTTGCGTGAAGGGGTGTCGCATATAACGGCTATATTGCTGACCCACAAGCATAAAGACCATATCGGAGGACTCGACGATGTGCGTGCGCTCAACTTTGTCGACTATCCGCAAGCGGTGCATACCGTTCATATCTACGGCTCGCACGACACCTGCGATTGTGTGCGCAAGGATTTCGACTACGCCTTCTCGCCAAATCCCTACCGAGGTGTTCCGCAGATGGAGCTCCACGAATTTGGCTCGGAGCCATTCGAGGTCGATGGTGTGGAGATTGTGCCGATCAGGGGCTCGCACTCTCGCTTCGAGGTTACAGGTTTTCGTTTCGGCGGGTTGGCATATCTGACCGATTTTAAGGCTATTGCCGACGAGGAGATTGAGAAGTTGCGAGGCGTGGAGGTGCTGGTTGTCAATGCTCTGCGCTTTGAGCCGCACGACTCCCATTTTTCGGTTGATGAGGCTATGCAACTTGTTGAAAGAGTTGCTCCGAAGCGCACTTATCTTACCCATATGTCGCACGATATCGGGTTGCATTGTGTTGCAAATTTACGCCTAAATGAGGGGGTAGAATTTGCTTACGATGGAATGAAAGTTGAGTTAGGAGAGAGAAGATAGTAGTGAGTAGTTTTTTAATCCTCAATTCTCAATTCTCAATTTTGTCTATGAAGCACGCATTGAAAGATAAGGTTATAGTGATAACGGGCGCATCGTCAGGAATTGGCGAGGCGATGGCTCGGCTCTACTCGAAGATGGGCGCAAGGGTGGTGCTTGGCGCACGCAACGAGGAGAAGTTGGCGGAGTTGGTGCAGACCATACGCTCGGAGGGTGGCGAGGCGATATATGTCGCTATGGATGTGACGCAGGAGAGTGATTGCCGACGCCTTATAGAGCGAGCCGTCGAGGAGTTTGGTGGCGTGGATGTGATGATTTGCAATGCGGGCATCTCGATGCGAGCTTTGTTCGACGAGGTGGAGATGAGTGTGCTGCATCGTGTTATGGATGTAAATTTCTGGGGCACAGTCTATTGTGTAAAGTATGCCTTGCCCTATCTGCAAGCCTCGAAAGGGTCGTTGGTGGGCATATCCTCGGTGGCAGGGCTCCACGGTTTGCCTGGCAGAACGGGCTACTCGGCATCGAAATTTGCGATGACAGGACTACTCGAAACCATCCGCATAGAGAACCTCAAAAAGGGGGTACATGTGATGATTGCCTGCCCGGGATTTACCGCTTCGAATGTGCGCTATTCGGCTTTGACGGCCGACGGCTCACCGCAGGGCGAAACACCTCGCAACGAGGCGACGATGATGACCGCCGAGGAGGTGGCACGCCGAGTTGCCGTGGGCATAGCCAAGCGCAAACGGCTCTGCCTTATGGAGTCGGAGGGGCGAGCGACTCACTTTGTGAAGAAGTTTGCTCCGTCACTGCTCGACCGACTATTCTATTGGGCGATGTCGAGAGAGGCGAATTCACCACTTAAATAGAGAAGAAAACTAACACAATAAAACCCTTATGAAGAGACGATTAGAATCTTTGGATGTATTGCGAGGTGCCGACCTCTTTTTTCTTATGGCGGTAGGCCCTGTGGTGCGTCGTTTTATCAAAACCGTAGATTGCGAGTGGCTCAATAAGTGCTATTGGCTTTTCGACCACGCCGAGTGGCAAGGCTTTACGCCGTGGGATATAATTATGCCGCTCTTTGTCTTTATGACAGGTATCACCATTCCGTTTGCACTCTCCCGTATGCGTGAGGAGCGCAACTACGGCTCGGCTTTGTGGCGCATAGTGCGACGAGTGGCGGTGTTGTGGGTCTTTGGAATGATTTGCCAGGGCGGTCTGTTCGACAAGAGCCCCGAAACGGTATATCTCTACTCCAATACATTGCAGGCGATTGCCGTTGCCTATGCCGTATCGGCATTGTTATTCCTCTTTACGAAGTTGCGCACGCAAATTGTCGTGGCAGTGGTGCTGCTGCTCGGCTATTGGGCAGCTATGGAGTTCGTCTCGGTGGATGGCTTTGGCGGTGGTGACTACTCGCCCGAAAAGAACTTGGCAGAGTGGGTCGATTGCCAAGTGCTCGGTCGTTTTCGTGACGGAGCAAAGGTCGTGGATGGGGTAGTGGTGTTTAGGGCTAATTATCACTATACCTGGGTGTTATCGTCGCTTACTTTCGTGGTTACGGGCTTGCTCGGAATGTTTGCAGGCGTGATTGCCAAGTCGAAGATGGCGGAGCAACGCAAACTCTGGTGGTTTGCGGGCTCGGGCGTTGCGATGGTTGCGCTCGGCCTGGTATGGAGTATCTGGCATCCGATTATTAAGACGATTTGGACATCGTCTATGACTCTCTTCTCGGGTGGCGTGTGCTTCCTTCTGCTCTGGCTCTGCTACTATCTTATCGACTATAAGGGCTATCGTCGTGGTCTGACACTATTTAAGGTCTATGGTATGAACTCCATTGCCGCCTATATGATGCCGAAGTTCGTGAAGGTGCGAGCCGTTTTGGCTGCTTTGCTCGCCTTCTTGCCGTTTATTATGGGCGATGCTTGGGCTGGCTTGGTCATCAGTGTTGCGACGGTTGTGGTGCAGTACTACCTATTATACTATATGTATAAGCGAGAGATATTCTTAAAGGTATAGTATTTGCATTTTGAGTGGTTACACACTTAAAATATAAATACTATGCATCAGTCTATCACAATTCACGCA
>JAFVVS010000020.1 GCA_017502025.1 Alistipes sp.
ATTATCGACTCAATGAGCATAAAGAGCCACTCCCAAAACGCACCCTCCAAAATCATATTAAGGCTATCAACGAGATGTTTGGTATCGAGATAGAGTGCGACCGCAAGCGCTACTACAAGTATGTTATCAAAAACCCCGACAATATCGAACACTTTGAGATGCAAGGGGCGCTACTTTCGAGTCTGCAACTCAGCAACGCACTATTTGCTAATCCAAATATGGCAGGGCGTATTTCGCTCGATGGCTACTTGTCTTTCCGCTACTTTACTCCGCTGATTGATGCAATGGAACGGAATAAAGTAGTCGAGATACGCTATTTTGATAGAGTAAAAGAAGAGCCTTGCTACTTCAAGATAGAGCCATATTACATCAAGCAGTTTGAGAGTGGTTGGTTTGTTGTGGGACAAAATATATATAAGAGGGCCATTTGCGCCTATGCCTTTACAGATATTGTGGCGATACGGGAGAGTGAAAGTGGCGAACAGTTTGAGATGCTCGACAAGGATTGGCTAAGAGAGTTTATGCGCTCGCCTCAATTTGATGATGCCAAACCAAATAGCAATGCCCAATATATGGAAAGCCTACAAAAACTAAATAGTCGTATTCGCCGCAGTCGCTGGGGTTCGTATGTACCAGAGAACTACAAAGTTCCAGAGAATTAAAGCAAACTTATCGAGATGTGCCACAAAAAAGGCACATCTTTTTTTGCAACCCAAAACTACTCTGCCACATTTTGGCAGATGTCCGAGGTAGTTTTGTCCCCAGAAACAAAAAAGAGGACAAATTATGAAACCGATGACGAAACATTCCCGTGCCCACGAGCTGAACGAAGTTGTTGTAAACAGCGAGAACTTAACGCTGCTTGTGGCAGTAGAACAGATTGCAAACCTTGTCGAAGATTCCGCTTTGAGCAAGGAGTTTTTCGCAAAAGCCCAACCCTGTATCGACCACCTTACCCAACGATTGAAGATTACCGACACGCAAGCGGTAATTCTCTCGGTCGCTGCATCTTTCTATGGCGAGTGGTGCTCTCTTGCAGAATATGCTTCCTATATGGCGTGCCGTCGTTTGCAGATGCTCCACTATATGGAGGATCTGATGTCGTTGCGCAAACGCCGATTTATACGCATACACAACCGCAACAACAAAGAGTCGTATCAAATTTCAAAGGAGGCTTTGGAGGCTATTCGAAAAGATAAAAACATTGAGCCGACAAATATCTCCGGACTTACCATTGTAAACTTTTTCGAGCGTATAACCATGCTCGTAGGTCAGCGCAAAGACGAGGAGATAACCTTTGATGATTTTGTCGAGGAGGTGAAGGATATGATGAGAGAAAATGCTGCACTTCCCTTTGTCGCCACACTAAAATCATACGATCTCTGCGATAGCGACCTTGCACTATTCCTCTGGGCGTGCAATATGTTGGTGTCGGACAACGATCCCACAATTCTGCCATACGACTACGAGGATTTGTATGACGGTGCGCATGGTCTTATGAGGGCGCAAAATGCCGTTTTCCGCAGTAAGAAGTCTCCACTATTTGAGAGAGGCTTGATGTGTCCGAAAAACGAAGATGGTATGGGGCGACCCGAGGCTATCGAACTCACCGCCTTTGTACGCAATGAGATGTTGGCGGGCTTGGATGTTGAGACCGAAAGCAAGGAGAGCAGAGGTATTATATCCTGCTCCTCGATTACACCAAAGTCGCTATTCTACAACCCAAAGGAGGAGCGCTCACTCTCGCAACTGCGCTCACTGCTCGAACCCGAACAATTCGATTCAATCTGCTCACGCCTCGAAGCGAAGGGGTTGCGCCGAGGCTTCGCCTGCCTATTCTATGGTGGTCCCGGAACGGGCAAGACCGAGACTGTTTTGCAGTTGGCTCGCCAGACGGGGCGTGATTTGGTGCAGGTGAATATCTCCGATATCAAGAGTATGTGGGTAGGCGAGAGCGAGAAGAATATCAAGAAGGTATTTGACTCCTATCGCAAACTTGTAAGGGATTCGGAGCGTGCACCGATACTATTTTTCAACGAGGCAGATGCCATTCTCGGCAAGCGAATGGAGAATGTTCAACGCTCGGTGGATAAGATGGAGAACTCGATGCAGAATATCATCTTGCAGGAGGTGGAGAACTTGGAGGGAATACTCATTGCCACAACCAACCTTACAAAGAATCTCGACTCGGCATTTGAGCGCCGCTTCCTCTATAAGATTGAATTTTCGAAACCTTCGGAGGAGGCAAAACGGGCGATTTGGCAGTCGATGTTGCCTTCGTTGTCGGAGGCAGATGCGAAGATGCTCGCTACGAAATACGATTTCAGTGGTGGTCAAATCGAGAACATCACCCGCAAGCAGGCTGTTGAGGAGATTTTGACCGGCTGCCCAACCGATATTGACCGCCTTATAGAGTTCTGCAACGATGAACGCCTCGACAATAGCACCGCCCGACCGAGAATTGGATATTAGGTTTTTGCCGACGGCATTTTGCGTATCGAGTCTGCTAAATTTACCGGTATTGATGTTCATGTTGATGACATACCATTTTAGCAGTAGCACCGATAGACCGTGAGTGCTTAGTGGTGATGGTTTCGCCGAGGAGTCAAGATTTTGACTCCTCGATTTGTCGGATAATGCGGTTTGCTCGGTTAAAGCCGATGCAAAACCTCTCGCTAATGCCCGAAGCGGTCAATCTTTTCTGTTCTCGTGCATACGCTACAACCTCGTCAAACAAAGGGTCGCAGTTGTTCCAATCAAATGTTTCGTTATTCATCTTCTTGCTCTATTATTTTGTTGATATAGTTGTCATTGTAGAGCCCTTTTTCTATCGCCTTTGCCATAAGCGCCGAGTAGATGCGCCAGAAGTTTTGTCCGTGAGGAGCATCCTTCTTGCCACTGCGACGATGCTCCGTAAAGTGGATATGGTGGGCGTATTCGTGGATGGCAATCTCCTCCAACGAGTGGACATCGCCCCAACCGCCGTGAATCGTAATACTGCGCTTTGCCGGCACATAGTAGCCCATACGGCTCTTGGGGCGTTGCATCGTAACACGCAACTCGAAAGCGACCTGCGGACGATAGATTTTCAGCAACATCCATTTCAGTTGCGTGGCAACCTTCGTTGTCGGGTCAGTTGAACGATATGGCTTCTCGCAGACTTCCGTAGGCTGTTCCTCGGCAGTCAGTTCTCGCCACACCGCTCTAATTTCCGCCCATACTCTATGTAATACATCTAATTTCATAGCGTAAAACTATTGCACCACCCAGACAAAAGCCGTCAGAGTGAGTTTAGCTCTTGTTTGAGTTGAGCAATTCGTTTGGCACCTGCTTCGAGATCGTAGTGGAACAACCCCGCAAAGGAGCAGTTGCAGAGCATTTCGATATCGGCTTCGATTATCGGGCGAGGAAAACCACAGTCGGCGTATGGTTGCATCTTCCGCCAAACGGCACTAATAAGCGACTCGCCAGTGCGGATTTCGAGCCGAGGCTCACGCTGTGCAAAGTAGTAAAAGAGCATCTCTCGGTGGAGCGCCTCTCGGAGTTCTTCTTTTGTCATTAAGCCATTATATTTATGTTTAATTGCTGCTTTATCGCTTTTCTTATAATAGCCCTCATTATTTCTACGGTTTGCAGATGTTGCAAATCATCAACCGATAATTTAGCACGAAGCGATGGATTATGCATATGAAAATAGGTGCCATAAAGATCTTTAAATGTATTATGAGAATAGAGATCAACAATTGGTTCCCCGTTTAGAGTTAATTGAATAGAAGGTTTTATTTCACTCCACCACTCACCGAGATACCATTTATTTTTGTAGCTAACAGTATTAGACTGCTTAATCACTTGACTTTCTAAAATCTTTCCTTGGGGGAGTAATCCCTCTTCCTGTAAATAGGCAATATGAGTTCTCCAAAAGTTGCTCGTATGGAGTCCTCTATTTGTAAGATGTGCGAGTTCGTGTAAGATAACTTCTCTAAAATAGTTTGCCCCATAAAATAGCAATTCCGGATTGAGTATAATTCGACGAGTCCCACAACAATAGCCAAGGGCTCGAATTCTATAATTTAGTGACACACTGCACTTTAATTCATGACGGGCACAAAAACGATTAACATACTCGTCAATATGCTTTGTGAGTGCAATATGCATATCGATTACATCGTTATTTATTTCTTCTTTACTTTTCTGTTCTGCAAGTTGGCTGAATAGCCTTACAAACTCGCAACACTCCTCTAATGTCGAAAATCTCTCTTGTGTCATAATTTTATTGTTTTTAATTACCTTCTAATCTGCGACAAAAGTAAAACCCCTCTCTGCCATATCAGGACAGAGAGGGGGTGATTTGAAAAATTTGCTCTATTATTTCGTCTTTTTTACCTGCTTGGTTATTGGCATTCCGCAATGCTCTTTGCGCTTGCAATTTTTGCAATATTCACCCGTCCACACAGCGTTGAAATGGTCGGCGGTGGCATCTACCAACGCAAGGTCATCGGTCAAAATTCCCGCCTCAAAGTTGCGCTTGTCATCGGACTTCATACCTATGCCCGCACCCGTAAGGTTTGCCGAGCCGATGTATGCCACCTCGCAATCGAAAACCATCATCTTGAAATGGACTCTCGGACAGAGTTTGCGCTGCAACTTCTTAATGAGAGCCGGATACTTATCGAAATCCTCACGGAAGTTCGGTCCCGGCTCCTTGGCGTGCAGCAATCGTACCTCCACACCTCGCCTGACAAGCAAATCCAACACCGCAAGAAACGGCTCACGACCAGCCCCGACCTTCACATAGAGGTCTTTGATATCGGCCGTACCAATCACAAGCGAATGCTTAACACTTGCCACCCGTGCCAGCACCTCGTTATAGTGCGCTATGTCGGATATGTAGGTGGTCATAACTATTGTTCGAATGGGAATTTTCGGGCAATAAGCTTGAATCCAACTTGAGTCAACAATCTTTTCAACTCATCTTCCATTATCAATATCACCCTCTGCTCCTCGCAGGCTCTTACCAACCTCTCATTACAACTCTTGTTAGTGCGAATAACAATCAATATTTTCTCGACAAGTTGGCAACCAGTCTGCTCTCTCCAATACTTTTCGGACTTATTGATTTGCGTGATAATCTGGTCAATATTCTCGACGCAACTCTCATAGTCTTTGACTTGGATAGCCATAACATATCCAAGTTGGGTTAGAGGGTTGTTAAAGGTTATTTTAACATCCGTTCCGTGATTAACCTCGGAACGACCTCCCGTTCTCTCTATCTCAAATAGTGGTTCGGGGAACAGCTCTTTAAGAGCAAACACGAGAGCATCCTCCCATTCCGCAGCCCTAAATTGTGTTTGTAGGCGTGTTAATATATTCGAGGCAAACTCCTCTCGTCTAAAAGCATCTTTGTAACAACCCTCGATCGTCTCAAAGAATCGATCCTCTTTTCTTTGGCTGATGGTTAAAATCTCCTCATTGTCGCAATTCTGAACGATCTTTTCTATTTCATCAGCCAGATAGGTGACATTCCAGAATCTACCCGGGTTTCTCAATGTAGATCTTATATTTCCCGAGACAACTTTGCTATTTCGGTTGAACGAACAGATCTTCTTCGCCGGGAAGATATGGCCAAAGTCGCCATAAGCGTTGGCATTGTCAAATCGATACCCGATATCCCAATCTTCGGTTGCTTCAACGATTGCAACGCTATTCCAATCGGGTATGCGTGGAACTAACAGATAGTCACCCTTTTTGACTTGGGTAAACATACGCTTGTTAGCCTTCAACTCGCCATCGATAATTACCATATCAGACTTTAAGTTCTGTCTTGGATCATAGCCCCAACCTTGACGAAGTCTTCCGGCCTCTAACTCTTCGCTAAAATAAGGTATAAAATCGGTACATATTCTGTACCCCCAATATTGTTTCATAACTCACGAAACTTTATTATAAAGTATTAAAAATCAATATTA
>JAFVVS010000021.1 GCA_017502025.1 Alistipes sp.
CGGGCTGCAAGTCGTAGGTAGCAACCTTTGGCGAAGCCACCAAGATACGATCCTCGTTCTCAAACTTCTCCTCACGACCACCATTGAGGAAGAATGTCACGTGGGCATACTTCTCGGTCTCGGCAATACGCAACTGCTTCAAGCCGAGCGACGATACATACTCACCCAAGGTATTCTGAACATTCTCCTTGTCGAAGAGGATGTGCAAGCCCTGAAACGATGCATCGTATGGAGTCATACAGCAGTAGTAGAGAGGCATTGTGTGCATACCCTCTGCCTCCATATCCTGCTGTGTCAATGCTACGGTAATCTCACGAGCACGGTCGTTACGATAGTTGAAGAAGATAACCATATCGTTTGGCTTGATAGTGCCGATTGCGTTGCCCTCTGCATCAACCGCTACGATAGGCTTGATAAACTCGTCGGTTACGCCCTCGTCGTAAGAGTGCTGAACAGCAGCAACCATATCGGTAGCCTTCTCGCCTACGCCATCAACCAAGCAGTCGTAAGCAATCTTCACACGCTCCCAACGCTTGTCACGGTCCATTGCATAGTAGCGACCAATGATTGAAGCAATCTTACCTGTCGACTGCGCCAAGTGATTCTCCAAAGCCTCAACAAAGCCCTTACCGCTCTTAGGGTCGGTATCACGACCATCCATAAAGCAGTGTACGAAGGTATTCTCGATGCCGTAGTGCTTCGAGATGTCGCACAACTTGAACAAGTGGTCGATCGACGAGTGAACACCACCGTCAGAGAGCAAGCCCATAAAGTGAACATTCACGTCATTCTGCTTTGCATACTCGAAAGCTGCGACAATCTCCTTATTCTCCAAGATAGAGCCGCTCTTGCAAGCACGGTTAATCTTCACGAGGTCCTGATATACAACACGACCTGCGCCGATATTGAGGTGACCCACCTCCGAGTTACCCATCTGGCCGTCAGGCAGACCTACATTCTCGCCATCGGTACGCAACTCTGCGTGCGGATTAGCCGCAGTCAATGCGTTGATAAACTCAGGATTTGTCGAATAAATCGCATCGGACTTGGTATGGTTTCCAATTCCCCAACCGTCCAAAATCATCAATAAAACTTTGTTTGCCATAGTTGTTCTTTAATTGATAATTGACAATTGATAATTGACAATTAAAGGTATATAATTTTTAATTTTTAATTCTTAATTTTTAATTTAGGCTATTAAGAATAAGGCTTTTAGCCTTTTCGATAGCCTCGTTCAAGCCGTCAGGGTTCTTACCACCAGCGGTAGCAAAGAACTTCTGACCGCCACCACCACCCTGGATAGCCTTGGCAGCCTCACGAACTACTGCACCTGCATCTACGCCCTTTGCAACAACATCGTCACCGAGCATAATAGTCAAAGTCGCCTTACCGCCTGCGTTCGAGCCTACAACCATTACGAGGTTCGACTTGCGAGTGCGCAAATTGTAAGCCAAGTTCTTCACGAACTCGGTTTGTCGTGGCAACTCACGAGCCACCACAAAGTAGCCGTCAGTTTCAGGGGTATTAGCCAAGATACTCTCGGTGAGGGTATTCAACTGCTCCTTCTGCATAGCCTCAACCTCCTTTGCCAACGACTCGTTGTTCTCGACCAATCGCTTGATTGCAGGAACAAGCTGCGAGTTGCCGAGCATCTCACCAAGCTGTGCAAGCAAATCCTGTGCTGCATATACCGTAGCCTCTGCCTTCTCGCCTGTTACCGCCTCGATACGGCGAACACCAGCCGAAATGGCCGACTCCGAAACAATCTTGAACATACCGATATTTCCGGTTGCCGAGGTATGAGTACCACCGCACAACTCTACCGACTCTCCGAAGCGTACCATACGCACCTTATCGCCATACTTCTCGCCAAAGAGCATCATTGCACCAGCCTTCTGAGCCTCCTCCTGAGTAGCCTCACGGTTCTCGTCGAGTGGAGAGTTCAAACGAATCTTCTCGTTCACCTCACGCTCTACGGCACGAATCTCCTCGTCGGTCATCTTCTGGAAGTGCGAGAAGTCGAAACGGAGCGAATCAGACGACACCATCGAGCCCTTCTGCTCTACATGCGAGCCCAACACCTTACGCAATGCAGCGTGCAAGAGGTGAGTTGCGGTATGGTTATTTGCCGAGCACTGACGCTTTGCAGGATTTACCACTGCGTGAAACTCCGCCTCCAAGTTCTCAGGCAAGTTGTTTGCGATATGGATAATAAGACCATTCTCCTTCTCGGTAGCAACAATTTCAATCTTCTCGTTTGCCGACTCGATATAGCCGGTATCGCCTACCTGACCACCCGAGTTGCCATAGAACGGAGTCTTGTCGAATACCATCTGGTACGAAACCTTGTTCTTAGACTGCACCTTACGCACACGAGCAATCTTCACATCGCACTCCAACATATCGTAGCCTACGAACTCCTCGTTCTTTGCGTCGGCGATAATCTCCTTCCAATCGTCGATATCCTGAGCCGCAGCGTTGCGTGAGCGCTCCTTCTGCGCCTGCAACTCCTTCTCGAACTCTGCCAAGTCGACCTCTACGCCCTGCTCCTTTGCAATGAGCTCGGTCAAGTCGATTGGGAATCCGTATGTATCGTAGAGCAAGAATGCATTCTTACCCGAAATTTTGCCGTTGCACTCCTTGATAACGCCCTCCAAGAGGTTGATACCTGTTGCCAAGGTGCGGAGGAACGATGCCTCCTCCTCCTCGATAACACGCTCCACGAGCGACTGCTGTGCCTTCAACTCAGGATACTGCTCGCCCATCTGTACAACCAAGGTTGGCACCAAGCGGCAGATAAATGGCTCGTTGAAGCCGAGGTAGGTGTAGCCATAACGAACAGCACGACGCAAGATACGACGGATAACATAACCAGCCTTCACATTCGATGGCAACTGACCGTCGGCAATCGAGAAGGCGATAGCACGAAGGTGGTCGGCGATAACACGCATTGCAACATCCACAGCCTCCTCCTTGCCGTATGCCTTGCCCGACATATCGGACAAAACCTTAATAGTCGATTGGAAGACATCGGTATCGTAGTTCGACTTCACGCCCTGCATAACCATACACAGACGCTCGAAGCCCATACCCGTATCTACGCTCTTTGCAGGCAGTGGCTCGAGC
>JAFVVS010000022.1 GCA_017502025.1 Alistipes sp.
CTTTGGTAGGGGAAAGTTCGCTCGATATATCTTTTTATATAAATTACAAAACATTGATATACCTGACAACAAAAAAACTCCCATAAATTTCTCGGCCATAGATACAATAGTTCGGAATAATTTATGTATCTTTGCATCGTTATTGATTGTAACACAGTTTATATGAACCTTTCAACACTCATAAAGAACTATTTCGCATCGAAGGGCGATGATGTGACAATTGATGTCTTTGATGAAAAGAACATCTACGATGTCTATCAGCGTGTTGTTGGGGTTTTAACCCAGCATATAGAGATAGAGACAACTGTCCTGCAGGCGATGAGCTATTGTTTTTATGAGATTTTGGACAATGTGCTCACTCACTCTGGCAAGGAACTGGGAACGGTAATCACGCATTACGATGCGACAAACCATATTTTAAGTTTCTTGGTGGCTGATGACGGCATCGGAGTTCGAGCATCACTTGCCGAGAACAAAGAGTATGCAGATGTTACCGAGGTTGAGGCATTGAAGATGTGTATCCAAGATGCCATCACCGATGGTAAGGGTATGGGATTTGGACTATATTCAACTTCATTGCTTGCACGCGATGCGGGATTGAGGTTTGAGGTCCGTTCTGGAAATAACACTTTGTTGGTGCAGAATGGTGTTGAAACCACTACCGAGAGCGACTTTTGGCAGGGCACGATAGTGTATCTGCAGCTGCATACAAACAGAGAAATTGACCCTGCGGAGGTTGTAGCAAACCGCACAAATGTAGCAGGTCAATATAATGACACATTCCTAACTGATAACGAATTGGAGGAATTATGGTAACATTTAGTTTTAGAGAATACGGCGAGAATTTGGGTACACGCCCATTGGGTAAGCGTGTGCGCGAGCAATTGCTTCCACTTATCGAGCAAAATAGTTGTGTCGTGCTTGACTTTACGGGCGTAAATGTGGTTAGCAATTCGTTTGCTGATGAGTGTATTGCCAAGCTGCTACTCGAAATGCCACTTGCCGTGTTACGAAGTCGTACCACTTTCAAGGGGCTTAATCCCATTGCTAACGATAGTGTGCTGACCGCACTTCGCCGCAGACATTTGACCATCAAGAATTAAATCCGCATATACCGGTGGGTTTACGACCCTTTATGTTCCGCTTGCAGGCTACTCTGTCAAGCGGAATTTTGTTTTTAGCAATAATGAGAATCTTGAAAAATTAAATCTATACCTTAAGAAACATTCTTTACAAAGTAAAGAATAATGCCATTCTTAAATTTTAGTAGAAAGATTATTGAAAAATAATTTGCAATTTCAACAAAGACTTTTTATCTTTGTAGTGCTAAATTAGCAAAATAATGACAAAACTACAAGATATAGCAACGATACTAACCGGGGTGTTTACAAAAACATCCCCAACCCCTGATGCGCTTTACCTTCAACAAGGCGACTTTGATGGTAATGGCGAGTTGCGCAAAACTGCTCAGCCTACTATTGTTGCAGGCAATCCAAAACATCTATTGACCGCTGGCGATTTGCTTTTGGCCTCCAAAGGTAATAATAATATATGTGTGATTGTTCCGGTAATTGAGCAAAAATGTGTGGCATCTCCATCTTTTTTGGTAATACGCCTGCGCGATAAGTCTGCGATTTTGCCCGAGTTTGTAGCGTGGTATCTCAATTTGCCGACCATACAAAATACTTTGGCTGCCCAGGCTCGTGGAACTTCCATTATGTCAATCTCGAAAGCGGCATTGGGAGAGTTGGAGATACCAATCCCCTCAATAGATAAGCAAAAAAAGTACATCGAGCTTTCAAAACTACAAAAACGAGAACAAAAACTCTATAAAGCCATTGCCGAAAAGCGCAAACAACTACTTGAATATAAAATGATAAAAAATATATAGCTATGAGCACAAAAATCACACAAGACGAAATCAACAAGGTTGTATGGAAAGCCTGCGACACCTTCAGAGGTGTTGTTGACCCAAGCCAGTACAAGGATTACATCCTGACAATGCTCTTCTTGAAGTATGTCAGCGATGTTAACAAATCGAAGTATGCAGAGTACCTCAATCGTTACGATGGCGACGAGGAGCGTGCGCAGCGTGCTATGCGCCGTGAGCGTTTCCAAGTACCCGAGACAAGTTCGTTCTACTACCTCTACGACAACCGCAATGCTGTAAACATCGGCGAGTTGATTGATATTGCCCTTGTCGATTTGGAAAATGCAAACCGTGAGAAACTCAATAGCGAGGATGGTAGCGGCATCTTCCGCAACATCAGTTTTAACAGTAGCAACCTCGGTGAGGTGAAGGATCGCAATGTGCGCCTCAAAACGCTCTTGGAGGACTTTGCTGACGAGAAGTTACAGTTCGACGAGTCGCACCTTGACAATAACGATGTAATCGGCGATGCCTATATGTTCCTTATCGAGCACTTCGCCAGTGATGCAGGCAAGAAGGCTGGTGAGTTCTTCACGCCCAAAGAGGTCTCTACTCTTCTCGCAAAACTCACAAAGAGCGCCCCTGGCTCTCGCATCTGCGACCCAACCTGTGGCTCGGGCTCACTGCTTATCAAGGCAGGTCGTGAGGTTGGCTCGGACAATTTCTCGCTCTACGGTCAGGAGCTCAATGGTAGCACTTGGGCATTGGCGATGATGAATATGCTTCTCCACGGCTTCGATAGTGCCGTTATCCGATGGGGCGATACTCTGCGCAATCCAAAGCTAAAAGATGGCGATGCTCTGATGAAGTTCGACACCGTTGTTGCAAACCCACCTTTTTCATTGGAGAAATGGGGCGCAGACGAGGCACCAAACGACCAATATAATCGCTTCTGGCGTGGCGTACCACCCAAGAGCAAGGGCGACTGGGCTTTTATCAGCCATATGTTGGAGGTCGCTAACGAGCACGGTAAGGTGGGCGTTGTTATCCCTCACGGCGTGTTATTCCGTGGCGCAAGCGAAGGCAAAATTCGCCAGCAGACCGTTGAGGAGAATCTGCTCGAAGCGGTTATCGGTCTGCCTGCAAACCTCTTCTATGGCACGGGTATTCCTGCTGCTATCGCCATCTTCAATAAGGCGAAAAAGGGTGATGATGTACTCTTTATAGATGCGAGCCGAGAGTTCGAGAATGGCAAAAACCAAAACCGCCTGCGTGATGCGGATATCGACCATATAGTTTCAACCTATCGTGCATTTGCCGAGGGTAAGCTCTCGCAAGGCGTAGCCGAGGAGAAATATGCTTATGTAGCCACTCGCAAGGAGATTGAGGAGAACGACTACAACCTCAATATCCCACGCTATGTCGATACTTACGAAGAGGAGGCAGAGATTGATATCGTAGCCGTTCAGCAGGAGATTAACACCCTCGAAACCGAACTTACCGAGGTGCAAGCCAAGATGAAAGAGTATTTGAAAGAGTTGGGAATGTAAAAAAGAAATGATATGAAGAAACTTTGTATTTTGACAATGTTTGTATGTATAACAATAATGTCATTGGCTCAAACAGGAGCTGTTGTAAAAGCGAATTATAAGCAATCAAATATTGAAATTGTTCTCAATCAGCAAGTCGAGATGCTTACAACTAGAATTGATTCTATGGCCATCGCACATCAAGTAGCTATAGGAGAGGTGAAAGAAGAACAAAAAAATTTAGTTTCCAATTATTATAATCAATTAGATAGTGACTTTGATAGGTTTCTCATATATATGACTATTCTATGGAGTGTACTAGGTGTTTTATTTGGTATAGTAATGCCGTTGATACTGAATAATAAAGCAGAACAGCAAACAAAAGATGAAATCCGAGCATTAAAAGATGTTGTAAAAGAACAAATTCAAATACACGAAAGGGTACAAGCTAGCAGATTACGCGAGCTATATAAAGATGTTGATCAACAAATAAAAAAACAAAATAAAACTTTTGGGACTCGTTTTGCTGAACATAAAGCATATATTGACAAAGTAAGTAATGAGATAGAGCATTATGAGTGTCAAGCCAAAATAAATCAATTGCTGACAGAAGTGCAAAATATATACAACGAGGATGCACAAAAAGCTGCACTTATTTGCTCAGAGATTCTTCAATTGGATAAGAATAATGAGAATGCATTATTGTGGAGAGGCATAGCAAATTCAACCATGGGCAAACCTCAAGAAGCATTAAGTGACTTGAGAGCTGCCTTAGTTATAAATCCAACCCTTGCTAGAGCTTACAATAATATTGGAAATGTATACTTAAAAGAAGGTCAATATGATATGGCTCTTCAAAATTACAAAAACGCATTGGAAATCAATCCAAGATATGATGTGGTGTATCGAAATATTGGATTGGTGTATATGAAACAAGGTACTGATTTGTCTCTTGCAGAAGAGAACTTGAACAAAGCACTTGACATAAATCCGAATTATATTGTTGCATATAACACACGAAGTAAATTGTATAGAGAAATGTCAAAACGAGCAACAACAGAAGAAATGAGGAATAAATATAATCAATTATCTCTTGCAGATGCTAGGAATGCGCAAAAATTACAAGCTAATGACAACCAAAAATAACATACCGGCAGGCTATAAGGATTCGGCGGTGGGAATAATTCCGCAGGAGTGGGAGGTGAAAACATTTCAGGAATGTTTTCACATATCTGCCGGGCGAGATTTGCAAAAAGAGTACTACTCAGAAAAACAAACTCTTCAATACCAATACCCCATATTCTCAAACTCATTAGAGAATAGAGGACTATATGGCTACACATCTAACCCTCGACATAAAGCAGGTAGTATCACTATCACAGGGCGAGGAATGCTTGGTGTAGCAGAATATCGCGATGTCGATTTTGATGCTATTGTACGACTCCTTGTTCTATACCCCAAAAAAGAAATTGCAGGTCAAGTTGTCACAGAATACATCAATTATAGGAAACCTTTTTATTTTGAGAGTACAGGAGTCCCACAATTAACTGCACCTCAAATCTCAAACATACCAATTCCCGTTCCGCCTTTGGCGGAGCAGAGGAAGATTGCGGAGATATTGGGTGTATGGGACGAGGCGATTGAGAAGCAGAGCCGACTGATTGAAAAGTTGGAATTGCGTAAGCGTGCCCTTATGCAACGACTCCTCACCGGCCGCACCCGCCTCCCCGGCTTCACTACCCCTTGGCAAAAGTGTTTATATTCAGATATCCTCAAAGAGGTAAAACGAACAATGAGTTGGGATGATAACGAGGAATATGACCTAATTAGCGTTAAGCGTCGTTCGGGAGGTTTATTTTATCGTGAAAGGCTGTATGGGAGAGATATCAAAACAAAGAATCTTCGCCCTGCCAAATGTGGGGATTTTCTAATCTCTAAAATGCAGATTGTTCATGGTGCTTCAGGCCTTGTTACAGACGAATTCGATGGAATGAAAATATCCGGATCATACATTGCTTTAGTGGCTAAGAATAGCAACTATATAAATATGGATTTTATAAATTGGTATTCTAAAACTCCATATTTTTACCACCAAACATATGTTTCGAGTTATGGTGTGCATATAGAGAAAATGACATTCGATTTAGAGTCGTTTATGTCTATGAACGTAATGTTGCCTCCATTGCCCGAGCAAAAAGCAATTGCAGAGGTGCTTACGGCAGCAGACGATGAAATCGCCACCCACCGCAAAAAGTTGGACGCCCTACGCCTACAAAAGCGTGGTCTTATGCAACAACTCCTAACCGGCAAAACAAGAGTAAAAATTTAATAAACTTTAAAACTATATAGCTATGGCATATCCTATTGAAAAGAAATTAGTAATTGCAGTTGCATCAAGTGCGCTCTTTGATCTTACAGAATCAGACAAAGTTTTCCGCACTCAAGGTTTGCAAGCATATAAAGAATATCAGAGACAACACGAAAGCGAACCGCTTGAAAAAGGTGTCGCTTTCCCATTTATTAAAAGGCTTTTGAGCCTAAATACTGTATTTTCCACTAGTAGCCCTATTGAAGTTATTCTCATGTCACGAAATAGCCCCGAGACAGGCTTGCGTGTATTTAACTCCATAAAGCATTATGGACTTGACATTACACGAGCAGGATTTACATCTGGACAATCAAACTTCCAATATCTACCAGCTCTGAATACATCCTTGTTCTTATCAGCAAATGAGGTTGATGTTAATAATGCTATCGAACATGGTTATGCGGCAGGACGAGTTCTTAACAAAACTGTAATTGACAATGATGATGATATGGAGCTTAGAATCGCTTTTGACTTTGACGGAGTTATTGCTGATGATGATGCAGAACAGGTTTATCAAAAACAAGGAATAGCTTCGTATATGGAGTCAGAAGCAGCCAATGCAAATGTTCCTCTAAATACAGGACCGATTATCGATTTGCTTAAAAAGATTTCGACTTATCAGCAATTGGAGAGGAAGGTTGCGGAAAAAGATTCAACATATAAAAAGGTTATTAAAATAGCTATTGTAACAGCGAGAAATGCACCTGCACATGAGCGTATGATAAAAACTTTGAATGCGTGGAATATTGATGTAGATGAAGCGTTTTTCTTGGGAGGCATTGATAAGAGCAGAATTTTAAATGTAATGCGTCCTCATATTTATTTTGACGACCAAATAGGACACCTGGATCACTTAGATAAGATTCCTGCTGTACATATCCCATTTGGAGTAGTAAATAACAAATAATTTATGACTCTCTCCTTCAAAGAAGACCATATTAGTCAGATTCCGGCATTGATGATGTTGGAAAAGGTGGGTTACACCTATCTGACGCCTGCCGAGGCAATGGAGTTGCGTGGCGGAAGCAACGGTAATGTATTGTTGGAGCCGATATTGCGTGAGCAGTTGGCGAAAATCAACACCGTGCAGGTGAGTTCACAACGCACAACAGTATTCTCGGAGCAGAACATAACTGCGGGCATTGAGGCTCTCAAAAACCTCCCGATGGCGGAGGGTTTTATGACCGCTTCGCAGGTGGCATACGACCTTCTGACAGCCGGCAAGACACTCGAACAGATTGTCGATGGCGACAAGAAGAGTTATGTGATGCAGTATATCGATTGGAAACATATCGAAAATAATGTGTTCCATGTTACCGAGGAGTTTGCCGTAAGCCGTATGGGTATGAGCGATACATATCGTCCCGATATTGTGTTGTTTGTGAATGGTATTCCGCTGTGCGTGATAGAGTGCAAACGCCCTGATATAAAAGATTCGCTCAAACAGGCAATTTCACAGCACCTGCGCAATCAAAAGGAGGATGGCATACGCTCGTTGTATGTCTATTCGGCACTGCTGTTGGCAACCAATGTAAATGAAGTGTCATACGCCACAACCGCCACACCCGAGAAGTTTTGGAGCAAATGGACGGAGCAATTTGTGGATAAGAATGCGGAGGAGTTGTATCGCTACAAGTTAGCCGAGAAAGTTAATGAGAAACGCATCAACAATAAGATGTTCGCCGAGCGATTTAGCTATGTCAGAGCCGATGTGGAGAGGAAATACAATGCACCTCTGACACCTTCGGTACAAGATACATATATCTACAACCTTTGTCGCCCCGAAAGATTGTTGGGATTGATATATGGTTTTACGCTCTACGATGATGGCATAAAGAAGGTGGCTCGTTATCAGCAGTTTTTTGCTGTTGAGAAAGTGATGGAGCGAGTACGCAATATCGAAGGTGGCAAGCGCAAGGGCGGTGTCATTTGGCACACACAGGGCTCGGGTAAGTCGCTGACAATGGTGATGCTTGCGCAGGCGATTTTGCTCGATAGTTCTATCCGTAACCCTCGAATAGTACTTGTTACCGACCGCACGGACCTCGACCGACAAATTACGACAACATTCCGTAAATGTCAAGTTAGTGTGGAGAATGCCACAACGGGAAGTAACCTTGTAAAGTTGTTGGAGGGGGCAAGTGCTACGGTGATTACGACCATAATAAACAAGTTCGAGACAGCAGTAAGGGGGCTAAAAACACCTCTTACAGACCCCAATATCTTTGTGCTGATTGACGAAGGACATCGCAGCCAATATGGCGAGATGGGCATCAAAATGGAGAAATCGTTGCCAAATGCTTGCTTTATTGCGATGACAGGAACTCCACTGATGAAGAAGGAGAAGAGTACCGCTGCCAAGTTTGGTGGAATTATTAAGCCTATTTACACCGTTGACCAAGCGGTAAAAGATGGTGCAGTAGTGCCACTTCTCTATGAGGGTCGTATGGTGCCACAAGAGGTCCACGCAGAGTCGATAGATAGATATTTTGACCGTATTTGCGAGTGGCTGACCGAAGCGCAACGAGCAGATATGAAGAAGAAATTCAGTCGTGCCGACCAAATAAATCAGACCGAGCAGCGTATATATGCCATTGCGTGGGATATATCGCAACATTTCCGTAAGAATTGGCAGGGCTCGAAGTTTAAGGCGCAGCTGGTGGCTCCAAGAAAGCGAATTGCTATAATGTATAAAAAGTTCCTTGACGAGATTGGCATTGTGTCGTCCGAGGTGCTTATAACTTCGCCCGATACGCGCGAAGGCGAGGATATTGCATTTGGTGAGACTTCTAACGAGGTTGTGACATTTTGGAAGCAGATGATGGACGAGCACGGAACGCCAAAGAAGTACGAGCAGAACATCATAAACCGTTTCAAAAATAGCGATAAACCAGAGATTATTATCGTAGTTGATAAGTTGCTTACGGGCTTTGATGAGCCCAAAAACACTGTGTTATACCTTGACCGTAAATTGAGAGACCATACGCTCTTGCAGGCTATTGCTCGTGTAAACAGAGTATGTGATGACAAAGAGTTTGGCTACATAGTAGATTATTACGGCGTTTTCAGCAACCTTAATGATGCGCTTGAAATATACTCGGATTTTGATATAGAAGACCTATCGGGAACATATACGGACATTGCAGATGAGGTCGCAAAACTGTCGCAACGACATAGCGAAGTGTGGGATATTTTGCGTGAGGTTAAAAATCGAGGGGATTTAGAGGCTTACGGTGAGGTGTTGCGTGATGATGAGAAACGAGTTAATTTCTATGAGAAATTGACCGCCTATTCTCGTACTCTTAAAATAGCCCTATCTTCGATTGATTTTCATAAATCTACAACGCAGGAACAGATAGATAGGTATAAGAGTGACTTGACAATGTTCTTAAATTTGCGTAAAGCCGTGCAAGAGCGATACTCGGACACGATTGATTTCTCGCAATATGAAGGTCAGATTCAGAAACTTATAGATACCCATATTGAGAGCGGAGAAGTGCAGATAATTACAGAGTTAGTTAATATCTTTGATAAAGAGAAATTTGCCGAGGAGGTAGAAAAGATTGTAGGAAAAGCAGCGAAGGCTGACACTATTGCGTCACGAACTGCAAAGTATATCACAGAGAGTATGGATACTGACCCTGCCTTCTTCAAAAAGTTTTCCAAGATGCTAGAGGAGACTATTGAGGAGTATAAGCAGGGACGCATAAGCGAGGCTGAATACTTACAGCGAGCCGAAGAGATTATGAATAAGGTATTAACTCACACGGATAGCGAAATACCAGAATCACTGCAAAGTAATAATGCAGGAAGGGCATACTTCGGCTTGGGATTAGAAGTGTATAAGAGAGTGTGCAAAGATGCAGAAGGATTTGACTTGACTAACTTGGCGTTGATGACTGCAAACAAGATTGATGAAATTATAAAAGCATACATCTATCCCAATGGTGCTTTGATGGTGGATTGGACAGCCAAAGACAGGCTAATTGGCACTATGAAATTGGAGATAGAAGACTATCTAATCGATGTTATAAAAAGGGGGTATGGCGTTCCATTGACCTTTGACGATATGGACTCAATCATTGATAATTCGGTAGATGTCGCATCGAAATGGTTTCGCTAATGGAGAGTAAAATTATTTTTGGCTCACACGAAATCGTGTTTAGCGTAAAGTTTGCCAATCGCAAAACACTTGGCATAAAGGTCTATCCGGCAGGTAATGTTGAGGTGTTGGCACCTATTGATACGACAATTGAGGAAATAGAACAACGAGTATTAAAAAGAGCAAATTGGATTATTAAGCAACAGAACTACTTCAAAGAACTTGGAGAGTGTTCTCCCGAGAAAAGATTTATAAGCGGAGAGTCACACTATTATCTTGGCCGCCAATTCTTATTGCGTATTGAAGAGGGAAAGCCTAACAGCGTGCGATATAAAGGACGATATTTTGAGGTTATATGCACTCCAAAAAGTAAAGCAAAAGAGTTGATGAAAGAGTGGTATAAGTCTCACGCGAAAATAAAGTTTGCAGAGTATGCTGAGCCGATAATCGCTCGATTTGCCAAATATGGAGTAAAGCCATCGTCTTTGTATATTCAAGAAATGGAAAATCGTTGGGGAAGCTGTACGCCAAAAGGGAAAATAATTCTCAATACTCGATTGATTATGGCACCTCGACCTTGTATTGAGTATGTGATTACACACGAATTATGTCATTTGCTCCACCCCGACCATACAAAAGCATTTTGGGAACTTTTGCAAAAAGAGATGCCAGATTGGGAAAGATGGAAGAATAAATTAGAAAGATTTATGTTGTAGTTGATATAATTGGGTTGTTTGAATTGATATTTTCGTCAATTTGGCGTTAAATTATTTGAATATTTGAACAATTCCGTTTGTATTTTCGGTGATTTGGCGAGTTCCTATTTGGTGAATAGAATTAATGACATTGCAATATAATGGCCATATTAAATCTACATTTTATTTTGTGCTGTATTACGCTATTTATTTGTTCATTTTGTCATTAAAGGCTATAAGCTTAATAGGTGACAAGTACCTCTTGAAACACAAACTAAAAATCGAGCGGCCAAACGGCAACTCGATTCTTGTTTTTTTGTTAGTCGTATCTTATTGCTTTTGTAATAATATGGCTAAAAAGGCCCGTTTATATTTTCGCAGTCTTAAAGTCGTATTATTCTATCTTTACCATCTCCGCCAACTGCACAAAATAGTCATTCGACCAGAGGTCAAGCTCTTTCGGATTACGAACAAAATGGAAGTACATCCTCTTTCACCTGCTTAATGTCGTCTGTCACTTTGGGGCTATAATTTTGCGTCATGAAACAAATTCCGGGTTGCCGGCGAATGTCTGCGTTGGGTGAAAGTCGTGTCGCCGTGAGTCGTCAATCGTGTTGTAGGGGTTAAAAATTGTTGATAAATATTTCTACGAAATATATTGCAAAATAAGAAAAAAATGTATTTTTGCGGAGATTGGTAAAATGGCGCATTGTCGATGCTTGAAAATGCGTTGTTGCGCCGTGAAAAAGAGTCGAAACTTAAAAAGAATGAGGATATGTTTACACTTATTTTTGCAATTTACACACTTGTCGTGCTGACATTTTTCTTCATCTTGTCGTTGGTGGCGTTGTTTGTATGTTATCCGTTCGACAAGTCTCGCAGAGTGGTGCACGAGCTCTCTCGTTGGTTGTGCTTCTCGTGGTGGTATGCACCATTCACTTGGCGCAGAAAGATCGAGGGCTTGGAGAATGTCGATAAGAAGAAGCCTTATGTGATTGTCATCAACCACAACTCTATGGTGGATATCATCTCGCTCTACTTTGTGCCACTCAACTTCCGTTGGGTGTCGAAGCAGGAGGTATTCCGCATTCCGTACATCGGCCCGATGTTGTGGATGCACGGCGACATCGCAATTCAGCGTGGTCGTGCTACCGAGTCGATGCGCAAGGTTATCAACGACGGTAAGATGTGGATCGATCGTGGCGTTTCGGTAGCGATATTCCCTGAGGGCACTCGCTCGAAGACGGGCGAGATTCAGCGTTTCAAGGGCGGAGCATTCGCCTTGGCAAAGGAGGCGGGCGTGGAGATTTTGCCTGTTGTGTTGGATGGTACGACCAAGATTTTCAAGCCAAAGAGCTTCTGGTTTAATTGGAAGCACCGCCTCACCTTGAAGGTGTTGCCGCCAATCTCGGCAGAGAAGGTCGCTTCGACCGACACCAGCGAGTTGGCAAACGAGGTGCACGATATGATGGCAGATGCTTTGGCGGAAATTAGAAAGAACTAAAAATTAGGAGTTAGGAGTTAGGAGTTAGGAGTTGAAAAAATAATTCTCAATTCTCAATTCTCAATTTATCCAAAGGATATATATGGCAGATTTACTTAAAACACCGGCGACATACGACGAAGATTCGATAAAGACGCTCACACCTCGTGAGCATGTTCGTTTGCGCCCCGGTATGTATATCGGAAAACTCGGCGATGGCACAATGTCGGATGACGGTATCTATGTGCTGATTAAGGAGGTTACCGATAACTCGATTGACGAGTTTATGAATGGTTATGGTAGTCGTGTAGAACTTACCATCGAGGATAATGTAGTTTCGGTGCGTGACTACGGTCGTGGTATTCCGCTCGGAGCGTTGGCTGCTGCGGTGTCGGTGATGAACACAGGTAGCAACTACGAGGAGGATGGCAAGAAAACCGTGGGTTTGAACGGAGTCGGCGTGAAGGCGGTGAACTACCTTTCGAGTGAGTTTATGGCACGCTCGGTGCGTGACGGCGAGGCACACTCGGTGATGTTCGAGAAGGGTATCCAGACCGACGAGAAGTGGGAGAGTGGCGTCAAGGAGAAGAACGGCACATTCATTCAGTTCCGAGTGGATGAGGAGGTCTTTGGCAAGTACAACTACAACTTGGAGTTCGTGGAGCAACTCTTGCGCAACTACACCTACCTCAATAAGGGGTTGGTTATCTCGCTCAACGGCACGCAGTATGTGTCGAAGAATGGCTTGCTCGACCTCGTGAATGATAACCTCGGCGAGGAGCCTTGCTACGCTCCTATCCACATTTCGGGCGAGGATATCGAGGTCGTGATTACCCACGGCAATGGCTATGGCGAAACATACTTCTCGTTTGTGAATGGTCAGTACACCTCACAGGGCGGTACCCATCAGGCGGCATTCCGTGAGGCGGTGGTTAAGACCTTAAAGGAGTTCTACCATAAGGACTATGACCCATCGGATATCCGCTCGTCAATCATTGCAGCGATATCGTTGAAGGTGTCGAAGCCGTTGTTCGAGTCGCAGACCAAGATTAAACTCGGCTCGAAGGATATGTGGAATGGCGGACCTACAATTCGTCAGTTTGTGGGCGAGTTCCTCTCTACGGAGTTGGACAACTACCTCCACAAGAACCCCGAAACGGCACAGGCTATTCAGCGTAAGATTGTAGAGAACGAGAAGGAGCGCAAGGAGATTGCGGGCGTGCAGAAGAAGGCTCGTGAGACCGCAAAGAAGGCGCTTCTGAACAACAAGAACTTGCGTGACTGCAAGATTCACCGCAACGATAAGCACGAGTTGGCAGAGCAGACAATGATATTCCTCACCGAGGGTAATTCGGCTTCGGGCTCAATCACCAAGAGCCGTAATCCGCAGACACAGGCGGTATTCTCGCTCAGAGGTAAGCCGCTCAACTCGTTCGGTATGAAGAAGACGATAGTCTATAAGAACGATGAGTTCAACTACTTGCAGGCGGCACTCAACATCGAGGAGGATATGGATAACCTCCGCTACAATAAGGTGGTTATTGCAACCGATGCCGATGTCGATGGTATGCACATCCGCTTGCTGCTTTTGACCTTCTTCTTGCAGTTCTTCCCCGACCTGATTCGTCGTGGTCACTTGTTTATTATGCAGACGCCTTTGTTCCGTGTGCGTAATAAAAAAGAGACCATCTACTGCTACTCGGAGGAGGAGCGTGTGGCGGCGATAGAGAAGTGCGGAGCAACGGCTGAGATTACCCGATTCAAAGGTTTGGGAGAGATTTCGCCAGACGAGTTCGAGGGCTTTATTGGCGAGCAGATTCGCCTCGACAAGGTGCGCCTCACCAAAGATGACCCTATTATGGATATGCTGACCTTCTATATGGGTAAGAATACCTTCGACCGTCAGCAATTTATTGTGGGTAACTTGCGCATCGAAGAAGACAAGATTAGTGAGTAGAGAGTAGTGAGTAGTTGAAAAATAATTCTCAATTTTCAATTCTCAATTCTCAATTTGAACGAAGTGAATTTATGAACGAAGAGAAAGATATACAGGAAGAGTTGTTGAACGAGGATGAAGTAGTTGCTTCGGAGCCTGGTAAGTATGATGCCTTGATGGCGGAGACCAGCACCAAGCGACTGACGGGTATGTACAAGAATTGGTTCTTGGACTACGCCTCGTATGTGATTTTGGAGCGTGCAGTGCCCCATATCGACGACGGTTTGAAGCCGGTACAGCGTCGTATTCTCCACGCTATGAAGGTGGTGGATGACGGCAAGTTGAACAAGGTGGCAAACCTCGTGGGTCAGACTATGCAGTACCACCCGCACGGTGATGCATCAATTAAGGATGCGCTGGTGCAGCTCGGACAGAAGGAGTTGCTCATTGATTGTCAGGGTAACTGGGGTAATATCCTCACGGGCGACGATGCAGCGGCTGCCCGATACATCGAGGCGCGCTTGTCGAAGTTCGCTTTGGAGGTGGTCTATAACAAGAAGACTACCGAGTGGATGTTGGCATACGACGGTCGTAAGGAGGAGCCTGTGACCTTGCCGGTGAAGTTCCCATTGTTGCTTGCGCAGGGTGCCGAGGGTATCGCCGTGGGTCTTGCATCGAAGATTTTGCCACACAACTTCAACGAGTTGATTTCGGCTTCGATTGCCCACTTGAAGGGCGAGGAGTTCCAACTCTATCCCGACTTCCCAACAGGAGGTATGATGGATGTATCACGCTACAACGACGGTTTGCGTGGTGGCGCAGTGAAGGTGCGTGCAAAGATTTCCAAACTCGATAAGACCACCTTGGCTATTACCGAGATTCCGTTCTCGACAACTACCGAGAGTATCAAGGAGTCGATTTTGAAGGCTAATCGCAACGGCAAGATTAAGATTCGCCGTGTAGATGACAATACAGCCCGCAAGGCGGAGATTATCGTGCAGGTGGCAGCCGGAGAGTCGTGCGACAAGACTATCGACGCACTCTACGCCTTTACCTTATGCGAGGTGTCGATTTCGCCAAATGCTTGCGTCATCAAGGACGACAAACCTGCATTTATGGGCGTAAGCGATATTTTGCGCCACTCGGCAGAGCATACCAAGGGGTTGTTGAAGAAGGAGTTGGAGATCGCTTTGGCGGAGCATAACGAGGCTTGGCACGCTGCATCGTTGGAGCGAATCTTCATCGAGAACAAACTCTACCAACTTATCGAGGGTTGCAAATCTCGTGAGGAGGCATACGCTGCGGTAGATAAGGGCTTGGAGCCATTCAAGTCGTTGCTTCGTCGTGAGGTCACCTTGGAGGATGTTCAGCGTTTGACCGAGTTGAAGTTTATCCGTATCTCTCGCTACGACTCGGATAAGGCAGACAACGAGATTAAGCAGATTGAGAAAGATATCAAGCAGGTTAAGTACGACTTGGCGCACTTGACCGAGTATGCAATTGCCTACTTCGAGCATATTCGTGAAAAGTACGGCAAGGGCAAGGAGCGTCAGACCGAGATTCGTGAGTTCGACTCTATCGAGGCTACGAAGGTAGCGGTGTCTAATGCTAAGCTCTATGTCGATAGAGAGGAGGGCTTCTTCGGTATCGGCAAGTCGATGAAGGATGCGGAGTTTGTATGCGATTGTTCGGATATCGACGATGTAATCATCATCTTGAAGGATGGTCGCTATATCATCACAAAGGTAGCCGAGAAGAAGTTTGTCGATAAGAATATATATTATATAGGTGTGTTCAAGCGCAACGACGAGCGTACTATATATAATATATTGTATCGTGACGGCAAGGGTGGTGCTATTATGATGAAGCGATGCGCTATTAAGGGTATCACTCGTGACAAGGAGTACGACTTGACCAAGGGAACACCAAAGAGCGATATCTTGTACCTCTCTGTTAACCCTAATGGCGAGGCAGAGGTGTTGAAGGTCTACTTCCGCCCACGCCCACGCTTGAAGAAGATGATTGTCGATTTGGACTTCTCGGAGTTGGCTATAAAGGGTCGCCAATCGCAGGGAAATCTCTTCTCTCGCTACCCAATTCACAAGATTGTGTTGAAGGAGAAGGGTGTTTCGACCCTCGCAGGCCAGAATATATGGTGGGATGATGATGTCCGCCGACTCAATGCCGATGGTCGTGGCGTATTGCTCGGTGAGTTCAAGGGCGACGACAAGATTGTTGTATGGACAGCGAAGAATCTCGCCTACATTACAGGCTTCGATACTCAGCAGCACTTCCCTGACGATACCGTGCGTGTTGAGCGTTACGAGGCGGGTAGGGTATATAACCTCTGCTACTTCGACAAGGAGCAGGGCTACTACTATATGAAGCGTTTCCAGTTGGAGCAGACCGACAAGGCGCAGTACTTCCTCGATGAGGATGGCTCGGCTCGCTTCGAGTGTATATCGGGAGTAAATGGTGCGCAGTTGCAGATTACCTACAAGGGTGCACACGAAAATCGCCCTGCCGATTTGATCGATGTGGATGAGTTCGTAGGCGTTAAGTCGTGCAAGGCGAAGGGTAAGCGATTGACAACCTTCGATGTTGCCACTTTGACCTTTATCGAGCCCGAAATCGTAGAGTCGGAGGTGCCGGAGAGCAACGACGAGCCGATAGACGACGATGCGGAGCCAATGGTTGAGCCAATCGACGAGGTTGTAGAAGAGGTTGTCGAGGAGGAGGTTGAGGTTGTAAAGCCGGTAAATAATAGCGGCACACCAATCGAGATTATCCGCAACGATATTGACGAGAGTAACTCGGAACAACTCAATTTGTTCTAAATGCAGAATGCAAAATGCAAAACCGACGCTGCGGAGCGAGCGCAGAGGGAGCTTGCTCACTTTGCCGAGCCGCAAGGAGGAAAAGCCCTCGGAGAGGGGTTAATGCAGAATAGAAAATAATTTTGAATTCTGAATTTTGAATTCTGAATTTTGAATTTATAATCGTATGCGATTATATTTAACGGGTTATATGGCGACCGGAAAGAGTACCATCGGTCGCAAGGTGGCAAAACGCACCGAGCAGCCATTTCTCGATACGGATAAGATGATCGAGGAGGCAGAGGGGGCGGAGTGTGCCGATATTATGACCTATGCAGGCGAGGAGTATTTTCGCAATGCCGAGCGAAAGGCATTGGAGCAGACGGCAGAGTACGAGAATGCAATCGTTTCGACAGGCGGAGGTTTGCCTGTGTGGGGTGATAACCAAAAGTGGATATCCGAACACGGAGTGTCGGTCTATCTGAAACGCACCCCCGAGCAGATACTCTCTCGACTCTCGCCCTATGGTCGCCAAAAACGCCCTAAGTTCAGAGGTCTGAACGACGAGGAGTTGTTGGCGTTTATGCATAACCACCTGGCAGAGCGAGAGCCTGTCTATATGCAGGCCGATATTGTGATTGACTGCTCGCTGATGAACGACTACGAAATAGCGGATAAACTCGTTGAGTTTATAACGGAAAACGGAAAACGGAAAACGGAAAACTTTTAACCCCTATGATAGGTGTATTCGACTCTGGTTTGGGAGGAATCTCCGTATGGCAAGCGTTGTATGACGCTCTGCCACACGAGTCGTTGATGTATCTTGGCGATGGAGCTCGTTGTCCATACGGCTCACGCAGTCGAGAGGAGGTTTTGCAATTTACCTGTGAGGCGGTCGAGAGATTGCTCTCGGAGGGGTGCAAAATGATTGTTGTGGCGTGCAATACCGCAACCGCCGTGGCGATAAAGTATCTGCGAGAGAAGTATCCGAATGTGCCGTTTGTGGGGCTCGAACCAGCTGTAAAACCTGCTGCGCTGACCACCAAATCGGGCGTTATTGGTGTCTTGGCGACCGAGCGCTCGTTGCGTGGCGACCACTTCCTTCGTGCCGAGGAGAAGTATGGAGCGGAGGTTAAGATTCTTAAAGGCGTGGGCGAAGGCTTTGTCGAGGCGGTGGAGCACAACGAGGAGCATACCCCCGAAACGGCAGAACTTGTGCGAAAGGCGGTTGCACCGCTTGTGGCAGAGGGTGCAGATAAGATAGTTTTGGGTTGTACGCACTACCCGTTCCTGCGAGATGTTATAGCCAAGGTGGCAGGCGAAGGGGTAGAGATTATCGACTCGTCGGAGGCTGTGGCTCGCAGAGTTGCAACACTGCTCGACGAGAATAACCTCAGAGCCAACGAGGATGCAACGGCAGAGTATCGCTTTCTGACCTTTGCCGACAAGGCTTATGCCGAAAAATTGCGAGAGAAGGCATTTCATAACAGATAAAAAAGATAGATAAGAGATATGGCAAAAAATAGTAAGGAGATTTCTCGTGCCGAGCAAAAACGCAAGGAGCGTGAGGCAAAACGCAAGAAGAGCATTACCGAGAGCGACGGAACTCGTACCCTTTGGGAGACTATTTGTTGGTTGGGCGGTCTGTTCTTGCTCCTGTTCTCGCTCTATGTCTTTGTGGCAGCAGTGGCACACCTCTTTGTGTGGAAAAATGACCTCGGTGTCTTGGCAAACAACCCGCTGAGCAGTGGTGGCATCATCGAGAATGTATGTAGCGAGTGGGGCGCAAAAATCGCCAACTCTCTCACAGGCAAGTCATTCGGTTTGTTCGGAGTACTTGTTCCGGTTATCGGAATGCTCTTCGGAGGCTTCTTGCTTTTGGAGCGTTCGAGAGTGTTGTGGCGTACAGCTCTGTCGATTATGCTCGTAACCATTTGTGGCTCACTTACTTTGGCTACTATCACAGGCGCAGACGGCTGCTTCGGCAGTGGCTGGGGCGGTGAGTTCGGTGTCGCTATTGTCGATATGCTCAAAGCCAAAATTGGTGTTATGGGTGTAATATTTGCGCTTGTGGCGTGCTGGGTAGTTACCGGTATTATCATAAATCTTCACTTTATCGACTTCTTGAAGCGCACTACCGAAACGAGCGTAGAGCAGGGTAAGGGTGCTGTTGTGTCGCTCAAAGAGTATTTGGTCCGCAAGAGCGAGGAGCGCAAGGAACGCAAGGAGCGCAAAGAGGCAAAGGCTCGTGAGGATGATGCCGTAGAGGCTGAGGATAAGGTGCGTATTATCGGTAAAGCCGCAGAGGAGGAGCCAGAGGAGAAGGTTGCAGAAGAGGTGGAGGAGCAATCGGTCGAAGAGAATAATGCTGTTGAGGATGTTGAAGAGAATGGAGAAGATGAAAATCTCTCAACTCTCAACTCTCAACTCTCAACTGAAACCGAGATTGAGTCGGAGCCGAAATCGAATATCGATGTTGTGGAGGTCTATGAGCATACCGAGGAGCAACTCTCGGCAAAAGAGATTGAGAAACATCGCCCATTCAACCCCGATAGCACTCCCGACTACCAATTCCCTAAGGTCGATTTCCTGTATAGCTACGAGAATGGCGTAGAGGTATCGAACGAGGAGATTGAGCAGAATAAACAGCGTATCGAGGAGACCTTGGGCAACTTCGGTGTGCCTATTATCTCGATGACCGCTACGATTGGTCCAACCGTAACCTTGTACGAGATTGTGCAAGAGCCTGGCGTGAAGATCTCTCGTGTGCAGGGCTTGGAGAAGGATATCGCACAGTCGTTGAAGGCGTTGGGTATCCGTATCATCGCCCCAATTCCTGGTAAGGGTACTATCGGTATTGAGGTGCCAAATCGCAATAAGGAGACCGTGTCGATGCGCTCGGCAATCCAGTCGGAGCGTTTCCAGAACTTCAAGGCGGAGTTGCCTGTGGTTATTGGTCGCACCATCCAGAACGAGAATTTCGTATTCGACCTTGCGAAGATGCCGCACTTGCTCGTTGCGGGTGCGACAGGTCAGGGTAAGTCAGTAGGCTTGAACGCAATTATCGCATCGTTGCTCTATCGCAAAGACCCTTCGCAGTTGAAGTTCGTGCTGATTGACCCTAAGACGGTTGAGTTCTCGCTCTACTCGAAGTTGGAGAAGCACTTCCTCGCCAAGATGGCTTCGGAGGACAGAGCCATCGTTACCGATGCAAAGAAGGCGGTTTATACCCTCAATTCGCTCTGTATAGAGATGGAGAATCGTCTGGCGAAGTGCGGTGAAGCGGGCGTGCGAAATATTGTGGAGTACAACGACTTGGTGCGCAAGCACAAGGTCGAGGATGATATTATGCCGTATATCGTGGTCGTAATCGACGAGTTTGCTGACCTCATTATGACGGCAAAGGAGGTCGAGCAGCCTGTTATGCGCTTGGCACAGAAGGCCCGTGCAATCGGTATTCACCTTATCGTTGCAACTCAGCGACCGGATGTTAAGGTTATTACCGGTACCATCAAGGCAAACTTCCCTGCCCGTATCGCATTCCGAGTTATGCAGATGATTGACTCCCGAACAATTATCGACCAACCGGGAGCACAACAACTTATTGGTCGTGGCGATATGCTGATGTCGAATGGTGGCGAACTCACCCGTATTCAGTGCGCCTTTGTCGATACGCCTGAGGTGCGTGACATTGTCGAGCATATTGCCGAGCAGCCAACGCCATATCCAAGCGGAACATACCTCTTGCCTGATTACGAGGATGCCTCGGCATCGAGTGCGGAGGCTAATTTCGGCAGTGAGAGCGGTGCGCCAATGCGTTTCGACGAATTCTTTGCCGATGTGGCTCGTGACGCTGTGGCGAGTGGCCGTTTCTCGACCTCATATATCCAGAGCGTCTATAATGTAGGCTTCAATCGTGCCGGTCGTATCACACGCCAGCTGGAACAGGCGGGTATCGTAGGTCCTGCCAATGGCTCGAAACCTCGTGATGTGAAGATCTACGATTTGCAGTCGCTCGAAGCGTTGCTGCAAGATTTGGGAGTGGAGTAGAGAACAGTTAGGAGTTAGGAGTTAGGAGATGAAAAAGATAGTACTGCTGTTGTTCTTGTTTGCAACCTTGTCGGCTTGGGCTGACGAGAGGGGAGAGCGCCGTTTGGAGAGCATCTCTCGTCACTATTCGGCTATGGGCAACTACTCCGTGGAGTTTTTGCTGCGTGCGGGCAATGCCGAGCAGCGAGGTGTGATGCAGGTCGAAGGCAATAACTCCTATCTGAAAATTGCCGATACGGAGCTCTTTGTTGTCGATTCGTTGCGCTACGAGGTGCGAGGCTCCTCTAAGGAGATAGTCATTGATAGGGCAGACGCCTACGAGAAGGAGTTGCTCAATCCGCTGAATGGCTTTTCGGGCGTGAGCAGGGAATTCACAATCGAGGAGTGCGAGGTCGAGGGTCGCATTGCGGTGCGCCTTACACCCAAGAAGTCGGGCGAAACCATATATATAGTAACAGGTATAGATGGCGAGAGTATCTCGAAGGTGCAGTATGGCGTGGGCGAAGGCCGTGTCGAGGTGAGCGTCGAACAGAGCAAAAAACTCAACCAAAAACTCCCACCATTCTCGAAAGAGCGATATAAAGGGTATGAAATAGTTGATTTTAGATAAAAAAGCGAAAATTTCGGTGTAAAATTTGGCAGTTTGCGAAAAATGTTTTAATTTAGTACTGCGAAAGAAAAACAATCAAAGAAATAACACTTAAAATTTTCGGTTTTATGATTATCACATTTAACGAGTTGCGCCGTATCAAGGATAGACTTCCAAGCGGCAGTTCACAGCGTATTGCAGATGAGTTGGGTCTCGATGTAGAGACCGTGCGTAACTATTTCGGCGGAAAGCACTTCGACGCTAAGGGTTCGGTAGGTGTTCACTTCGAGCAGGGACCTGACGGTGGCGTAGTAACGCTCGACGATACCGCTATTCTCGATGCTGCGATGCGCATTTTGAACGAGTTGGAGAAATAATTATTTCCATTACAAGCAAAGGGTTGTTCCGTTGGGGCAGCCCTATTTTTATTCAAAAAAAACACAATTATGAAACGAATTTTATTGGCAGTTGTATGCGCCTTGATGGTCGTATCGGTTTCGACTGCACAGAAGAAAAAACCGCAGGTTGATTATGTGAATGCAACCGAACTTACAATGATTGGCAAGTTGTGCGAAACAACCAACCCTTACCACCGTGTCGAGGTAGAGAAGGTTGAGGGTATTCGCAAGGGCGAGGCAAATCTGTTGAAGATGTCGTCGGGCTTGGCTATCGTGTTCAAAACCAACGCAAGTGCAATCTGGGTAAAGGCGCAATATGGCCTAGCAACATCTTGGAATCAGTATGCTCCATTGGCTTCGACCACAGGCTTCAACCTCTTTATCAAAGACGAGAATGGCGAATGGACTTGGGCGGCATCGAAGGTGCATAAAATTACTCCTCATCCAAGCCGCTACGAGAAGATGGCTGCACCATTGCAGGTTATCGATAGTATGCCGAAGGGCGAGAAGGAGTGTATTCTCTATCTCCCTCTCTATTCGGAGCTTGTAGGCTTGGAGATTGGTGTAAATAAGGGTGCATCACTCGAATCTTTGCCAAATCCTTTCCGCCACAACATTGCAGTCTTTGGTTCGAGCTTCACCCACGGCTCGTGTGCTTCGGGTGCAGGTTTGACCTGGCCGGCATTCCTCTCTCGTGCAACAGGTTTGCACCTCTGCTCGTTCGGTATGTCGGGTAATAGTAAGTTGCAACCATACCTCGGTGAGGTGTTCGGTGCAACCAAGGCAGAAGCTCTCATCTGCGATGCCTTCTCCAATCCGACCAATGAGCAGATTGGCTCACGCATTCGCCCATTTATCGAGGCAGTGCGCAAGGGAAACCCCGATATTCCAATCATCTTCCTCAATACCATCTATCGTGAGAGCCGCAATTTCAACACTCGCAGCGAGAAGAAAGAGCAGAGCCGAATCGACTTTGTCGAGAAGACTCTTGCACAGGTGGTTAAGGAGTACAAGAATGTATACTTTGTGAATGTTCCAAACCAGACCGGCACCGACCATGTAACCTCTGCCGACGGCACTCACCCATACTCGTATGGTTATCATCGTTGGGCGCAGGCGATTGAGAAGCCGATTATGAAAATCCTTAAAAAGCACAAAATAAAATAAAAATCATTCTGATTGGTGAATTTTGCACCAATCTGCAATAAGCGAGTTCCTCACATACGACTAAGTATGCTGCGGACTCGCTTTTTTGTTTGGCACAAAATTCCCTCAATCATCTCTGATTTTTTTTGTGGCATTGTTGCAACCATCTGCTTAAACTCCAATTTTAAGTTTTTCGGTATGCTGCGGTGTCGGGAGCCTATGTTATTGTTGCATTTGCCTCCTTATTTTATCTTGTGGTGGGATATTGCAACCATC
>JAFVVS010000023.1 GCA_017502025.1 Alistipes sp.
TACACGGAAAAAGAAAAGCAGTCCGAAGACTGCTTTCTTTTGTAGTGGATAGGGGATTCGAACCCCTATGTCCTGCGTGAGAGGCAGGTATCCTAGCCCTTAGATGAATCCACCATTGCTGTATTGCGAGTGCAAAGGTAGCGCAATTTTTTTATTCTGCAAACTTTTCCGCAAAAAAAGTGCAAAAAAGTGCGATTTTCTTCATTTTTTTACCCTCCATCTTGCTCTTTTCGCCAATTTTTTACTACTTTCGTAATATCAAATCATAAAAAACAAAATGAAAAAGATTCTAATCGTGGGTGCAGGTGGTCAGATTGGCTCGGAGCTCGTGCCATACCTGCGTGATATCTATGGTAGGGATAATGTTGTCGCTACCGATGTGCGTGAGTGCAAGGGTTTGGCCGAGGAGGGCCCTTTCGAGGTGCTCGATGCGCTAAACCCTACAAATATGGCATCTGCCGTAGCTCGCCACAACATCGACACCATCTTCAACCTTGTGGCTCTGCTCTCGGCCGTAGGTGAACGTAACCCTCAAATGGCGTGGAATATCAATATGACCGCCCTGTTCAACTCGTTGGAGGTGGCTCGTCAGCACAACTGTGCCGTATTCACCCCATCGTCTATCGGAGCATTTGGTCCGACATCGCCTAAGGATATGACCCCGCAGGATACCATTATGCAGCCTACAACAATCTACGGCATCTGCAAGGTTACGGGCGAGTTGTTGTCGAACTACTACCACCAGAAGTATGGTATCGACACCCGCTCGATTCGTTTCCCGGGTATCATCTCGAATAAGACCTTGCCGGGCGGTGGTACTACCGACTACGCAGTCGAAATCTATTACGAGGCTATTCGCAATGGTCGCTACACTTGCAATGTTCCACACGACGCCTATATGGATATGATCTATATGCCCGACGCATTGCGTTCGATTGTGGAGCTGATGGAGGCAGACCCTTCGAAGTTGAAGCATCGAAACTCGTTCAATGTCGCTTCGATGAGTTTTACGCCAGAGATTCTCGCAGCCGAGATTCGCAAGCGTATGCCTTCGTTCGAAATGAACTACGATGTCGACCCCGTGAAGGCTGCCATTGCTGATAGCTGGCCAAATCAGCTCGACGACACCTGCGCTCGTGAGGAGTGGGGTTGGAAACCACAGTGGGATATCTCGTCTATGACCGACGATATGTTGGCAGCAATAGCCAAGAAGCTGAAATAAAGGAGTTAGGAGTTAGAAGTTAGAAGTTAGGAGCTAGGAGTTAGGAGATTCCCACAGTCGCTACGCTCCTTCGGAATGACGATTTATAGAATTTTTGTTTCTCAATTGCTCTAACGACCCTAACGACTCTAACGACCCTCCATAACAAAATGATAAGGCTCGGAAATATCCGAGCCTTATCATTTGTTGTTCTACTAAATTAGAAGCACCAAGTTGCCGAGATAGCAGCGTTGAGCAAACCTGTCGAGTAGAAGCCCCACTGAGCCTTCTGCTTTACAGTAACAGTCTCAGTACCAGTCTGTGCACCTGTCGTCGGGTCAAAAGTAGGAACCTCGGTAGAAACCTTCTGTCCATAAACTACCCATGGACCAACCGAAGGAGTAAGGTCGATAGCAAGACGGATAGGTACCTTGTTGAACTTGATACCGAACTTAACCTGACCTGCAATACCGAACGAGCAGTGAGCCTTGCCACCACCGACATTAGCACCAACACCAGCATCGAGGAACCACGAACCTGCCTGAGGAGTCCAATCCCAATTGCAGCAGTTCCAGTTGTGGATAACAGTGAAATCCAAAGCACCTGTCAAGAAGCCCCAACCAAGGAGACCCTCGAAGTACTTATCACCTGCATAGAAGCACTCTGCCTTAACCTGTGCACCTGCACCGGCACGAAGACCGACCGACCACTTCTGCGAAGCGATAGTCTGCGCTGCCTGCTTAACCTGCGACTCGAACTTGCTCTGAGCCGAAACTGTTGCTACGCAAAGCGCAGCTGCCAAAACGAGAAAAATCTTTTTCATACGCATTGATTTTTTGAATGTTAATAAATATAAAGTTTAGAATTGCTCATCTTTTATATAGCAAATTTAGCTATTTTCTCGGAAAGAACAAATAAATATTGAACTTTTTTGGCAATAATAGGTATTTATACCTTTATATATTCCACCTATTTAAGAGGTATGCGCTTTGCCAAACCTCCCTCCGAGGTCTCACGATAGAGGCTCGGAAGGTTGTGTCCTGTTTCGTGCATAACCTCCACCACCTTATCGAACGACACGAGGTGTGAGCCATCCGAGAGTATAGCATAGGTGTTGGCATCGAAGGCACGAGCCGCAGCAACGGCATTTCGCTCGATGCAAGGCACCTGCACCAAGCCGCAAACGGGGTCGCAGGTGAGTCCCAAGTGGTGCTCCAAGCCCATTTCTGCGGCATACTCAATCTGCGCCGGTGTTCCGCCAAAGAGCTGGCAAGCAGCGGCGGCAGCCATAGCGCAAGCCACGCCAATCTCGCCCTGGCATCCCACTTCGGCACCCGAAATCGAAGAGTTGGTCTTAACCACATTTCCGAAGAGTCCTGCCGTAGCGAGCGCACGCAACACTCTGATACGCAAGAAGTCACGAGATGTCACCATATGATACAACACACCCGGCAACACTCCGCACGAGCCACAAGTTGGAGCCGTAACGACCGTACCGCCCGAGGCATTCTCCTCGGCAGCAGCCAAGGCGTAGGCGTAGATGCGAGCTCGTGAGCTCAACGAGCCGGCATAACCCTTGCTCTTCACGAAATAGGTGCTCGCCTTACGAGCCACCTTCAAACCGCCAGGCAATACGCCATCGTTGTTCAGACCTCGCTCGACAGTCTCGCACATAACGGTCCAGATATGGTCGAGGAAGTCCCAAATCTCCTTACCTTCGCACTCCTCGACATACTCCCAATAGGTTTTGCCCTCGTTGTAGCACCACTCCTTAATATCCTGAATGGTGGTGAGTGGATAGATGCTCTTTGGAGCCTCAGCCAATGTCTCCTCGTTTGCCAACGAGCCACCGCCAACGCTGAAAATGGTCCATTTGTCGAAAACCTCGCCACCCTTCAACGCCTCGAACAACATTCCGTTCGGGTGGAAGTCGAGCACTACATCCGCCTTCCAAACTATCTCGGTCGGAGCCAACGATTCGAGCACGGAGAGAATAGCCGTATGGGTGAGGTGACCCTTACCCGTTGCTGCCAACGAGCCATAGAGTGTCACACGATACGCCTCGGCACCCGCAGTGCGCTCGGCAAACTGCTCGGCAGCACGCTTTGGTCCCATTGTGTGGCTACTCGACGGGCCACATCCTACCTTATATAATTCTCGTAAAGATTGCATAGTCCTTGTTTTTGTCAATGATTGCACAAAGATACAAAATAAAACGAAAAGCAGCGATTAAGGCGAGAGAAATTAGGGGGAGGGTGGGTTTTCAGAACTCTGACGGTGGTCAAGGCGCAAGGAGATAAGAGGTTGTTAGGGGTTGTTAGGGGTTGTTAGAGGTTGTTAGGGGTGCGCTGAAAGTGTTTTTGGTTGTGGGAACTTCGGAGGTTATCACGGCGCAAGAAAATTAGGGTCGTTAGAGGCGTTAGGGTCGTTAGGGGTGCGCTGAAAGTGTTTTTGGTTGTGGGAACTTCGGAGGTTATCACGGCGCAAGAAAATTAGGGTCGTTAGA
>JAFVVS010000024.1 GCA_017502025.1 Alistipes sp.
GCCCTTGCCGTCCTTATCGCCCCCTACTCGAAAAAACCGCTCGTGTCCTCACGCTTGCCGAGAATATCAATCTTGTACTTGCTCTTGAAATACTCGGGGTCAATGTCGTAGTACTGCAACAATACTCTTTCGAGTTCTCGCTGCTGTTCGGGTGTGTAGGTGGCTGCGTTGTCCCACTCGAAAGTACAGCCCTGCAAAGGGAAACCGTGCTTTACCATCTTTGGCAGCAGGCGGTCATTTACGATGTACTGAATGAGTTTGTGGTCGGCAGCACATACATTCTCGAAGACTTCGAGGTGCGTCTGCGACTGCGACAACGAACTACCGCTGTCGATGGTCATAGTTTGGTTTAGAATGCCCTTTGAAATCTCCGAATTGGCGAGGTTTACACGCTGCAAATACACATTGTAGGCATCGCCTCGTGTACTCTCTTTAATCTCGATGTCCGTGCCATCAGGAAACAAACCCCAAGCAGCCGCACCCATATCGGCGAGCATTGCCTCAATCTGTCGGCGGTCGGAGGGGTTCTGCGATGTGGTCTTACCGATACGCAGCGGCATTCCGAATATCTCACCGAACACATCCCAGTAGGCAATCATATTCTTCTTGGATAGAGCGTGTGGCGCACATTTGAGCAGCAATCCGAGGTCGTTTTTACTGCCTACCTCTACGCACCAATCCGAGAGGCGACCTGTGCGGTAGTCGATACCGTTCTTTGGATCGTCTCCTTGCTCTCGGAGCAGTACACCAAATTCGGGTACTACATTCTTGCGGGGCACGAGTTCCACCTCCGAGAAACGCATCACGCCGTTTGTGTCGGTGATGATGTCGCCCAGCTGGATAAGTGAGTGCCCCCAATAGCGGCTGTCGAGGGCGTGCAACATAAAGTCGTAGAACCATTGGCTCTCGAATATCTTTTTTGCCTCCTCGTTCTCCTTGTCGTTTGCATCTTTGATGATAAACGATTTGAGCAGCGTTTTACCCATACGCTGCGAGATACAGCCCGACAGGTGCAGGTCGATGAGTGTGTCGGTGTATATGTCGTAGAGAGTGCCACGGCGTGGGTTCTCCACATTTACCGCCTGCTGGTGTGCTGCACGCCATCTGCCTACATCCTGTTTTGTAAGGCTCTGCGTCTTCTGTTCGAGCAGAGCAATGAGGCTCTGACGCTTGCGAGCATTGCCACCGTTGGCGTTATTCTTTTGTGCCGCGAGCTTCAAACTTTCAATCGTTACCAACTCCTCGGCGTTCTTCTTTCGTGCCATTTAATTGCTGTTTGAACACTGTTTAATAATCGTATGAACTCTTTGTCATCGAGCCGTAAATCATTGGCTGCGAGCCTGCGCCCTCCTCGTCCTCTGCGGCATACTGCGGCAGATCGGGCGAGAACGCACCCTTTTGTATGTCTTTGAGGCGGGCGATGGCATTGTCATATAGTTCGAGGCGCACCTCGCTACCCATATACTGGGGTAGCCACTTGGATAGGTAGTACAAGGCGATGTTCACGGTGATTTGTACGAGCATAGCACTGCGCTCCTCGCCCTCGGCTGCATACGCCTCGTCAATATCGTAGCGTGAACGAACATAGCCCGCCACCTCGTCCATCGCAACACGCTCGGCTCGGTGGCGCGTCTCCTCGCTGCTCTGTGTGATGATGTCGAGGTCTGCCTCGCTACACACAACACGGTAGTCGTCAGTAGTAAGGAACATTCGTCTATCGTGCTTTATAGAGTGCTACGGCTGCAATGTCGGCTACGGTTGTCCCCTCCTTGTAGAAGCCCTGCGCTATGAGTCGCTGGATGTGTTCCTTACTCACGCACATAGGTTTGCCGCATACATTGAGTACGAATTGCTTTTTGCCCGTGGCAGCCTTTCGGCGGTCTGCCTTTTTAATCTCCCTACCGAGGCGGTAGGCGAAAATTACCTTTTTGAAGAACTTTACCATTGGTATTTGTTTGTTGTGCGCCTGCCGAACGAGAACGGAAACGCCTCCTTTCGTGTGCGCTGTTGAAGAATGTATATTGCGCCCTCGTCAGCATCGGGGGCGTCATCGTGTCCGCTCATACCCTTTTCAAAGGCGAGTGTCTGCTCCAAGCCCGCCACCATATCGGGGTCATTGCGTAGGTCGATGTTGTAGTACACAAAGCCGCGCTCCCACAGGGGCGAGATAGCCTCGATACGCTGGAACTTGTCGGGCTTCTTGCGGCGGTCTGCTCTGATAGGCATCTGATAGCCTCGCAGGTTGCCCTCTCGTGTGAACTCATCGAGGATAATGTCTTGTAGGAAATTCGCCTCAATAAAGTAGTCGGCTACGGCATTGGCAGCGGAAATATGTTCGTATAGGTCGTAGAACCATCGCACCATTTCAGCCACGGAACATTGACGGACAAAGGCGGCTATATGGTGCAACTCTGTGCCCTTTTTGCCCCATACCTTGATAGCCTTATAGTCGTTCTTGGTAGAGCCCTTGAATGATGGGTCGCAGTACGCTACGATACTATCGTATTCGGCAAGTGGCAGCATCTTTTTCCACTTTATCCAGTCGTTGCGGAACACAGCACCCTCGGTGATGGGGTTGTTCATCATTTCGCGCTGAAACGAGGTGTAACCCATAAAGCCCGCCATCTTGTTTATCTCCTCGATGTCCCACTTGGCAGCCCACGATGGTTTGCCGTCGCGGTCTATGGCGTTTACCTTTGATACGACCACGCCCTTGCTGGCGATAAAGTTTGCCAACACCGAGCATTTGCCGATAAGGTTGCCGACCATAACGAAGCGACCTCGTCCGCCGTCGAGCGCACCGAACAGAGCCTCCTTTACCCATTTGGTAAGGCGTTTTACTCGGTCGGGGTTATTTACGAGCTCGTCATCGTCCAAGTCGTCTATCACAACATAGTCGGGGCGGTGCTCTCTGTGTCGCAAACCACGAGGCGACTGTCCGCGACCACGAGCGAAGAATGCCACGCCATCAGAGGTTACAAACTCGCCCGTCTGCCAAGAGCCCTCGCACTTTTGCGAACCAAAGTCGGCGATATATCGTTGATTGAACTCCAACTCCGCCTGTATATCTCCGAGTAGGGTGTTGGCGTTCTCGTTGCTCTTGCCGACCAGCACCATAACATTAAGGTCTCCGTTGGCTTTGAGCCACATAGGGATAAAAATGTCAAAGTGTGTGGACTTGGCGTGTCCTCGCGCCCACTGTGCCGCATATTGGATTGTGTGGTTCTTGCGTATTGTGTTTGCCGCTTTGATGTGGAACGGCGCACAAGGCGTATGTTTGCCCGTCTTCGGATCGTCCGTATAGTGCGGGAAATAATAATCCACGAAATCGGAGTAATTGGCAAGCAGGCGTTTGATACGAGCCTTGCGCTGCGCCTCCGTCTCGTGTGCTTTGACCGTGGTGTGTGTCTGCACCTTTTCACAGTGCAACTGCCATCGGCGTAAAGCTTCTTTTTGTGATACCTGTGCCATAGTTTAGAGTTTTGATCCGAGGAGTTCGAGGATGTACTTGTTCTGGTATTTGTTTACCGTCTTGCGGAACTCTGCCGTAATGTCGGGGTCAGTCTCCGCCTGATAGTCGAGCCAGCGACCAAAAGCCATAAAGCACTCGATGAAATCAACCACCGAAGCCTCCTTGTCGAGTTTGGAGATTGTCGCAGATAGTTTTGCCAACTGGTCGGCAATACCGCTGGCTTTGGATAAGTCTTCAACCTCTCCGAGTTTTTCGGCAAGGTGGTTAATTGAGCGCAGCACATTGTTTACAACCTCCTTGCGGGTAAGCGTCTGTGCTGCTCGCTTTTCAGCCCAGCAACCCTCCTTTACCCATTTGCTGATAGTATTTGCCGATACGCCGACCTTTTCCGCAATAACATTCTGCGGGGTGTTTTGCATATAAAGAGCCTCGGCGAACTCCTTACGATCTGTTGATGTCTTTGCCATTCATAAGAGAAGATGTTTTGCCCTTTCGGGATGTTTTTGCACTGCAAAAATCGGCGTTACCCGCGTATAATTAAAATAGAGTGTAAAGTCTTTACACTCTGTTTGCTATGGTGTTACAAACTCACGACTTTTGCATCGAAAACAACGCACATCGCGGGGTGGAGCAGTTGGCAGCTCGTGGGGTTCATTCCCCCAAGGTCGGCGGTTCGAGTCCGTCCCCCGCTACAAACCTTGTTTTGCGACAACAAGCGGCAGAGGGGCTCGCCTGTGAAAAGGGCGACCCCGAAGCCAAATTTTGAAACACGAATGTCAAAGGAAGCAGTTATCACATCAAGCCGTCTAAACTGTTACGGCACAAGGGTACTGACCGAGGGTGTCGATTTGGAGCAGTACCGCAAAAATCCAATTCTCTTGTATATGCACAGACGCGGGTCGCGTGGCGATATGCCTATTGGTATCATCGAGAACATCCGCGTTGATGGCGATTTCATCTATGGCACGCCCAAGTTTGACGGCGATACCGAGGAGGAGAAAATCATTGCAGCCAAGTGGGAGCGTGGCACGCTGCGTATGCTCTCGGCTGGCTTGGAAATCCTCGAATGGTCGGAGGCGGAGGAGCACCTCACGAAGGGGCAGACTCGCCCTACCGTTACCCGCTCGAAACTTACCGAGGTGTCGGTTGTCGATATTGGTGCTAACGATGATGCCTTACAGGCAGTGCGACTATACCAAAACGGCAAGTTGCTGACCCTCGCACAGGGCGAGGAGTGCGAGCATCTGCCGCTACTCAAATCAAACACCCCGACCTCTGCCGACGAGGAGGGCGCGGGCAATTCAAACATTCAAAACACATTTCAGATGAACAAAATTTTAGAGTTGCTCGGCTTGGCAGCCACTGCCACCGAGGATGATGCTGTTGCAGCCATCAAGGGTTTGCA
>JAFVVS010000025.1 GCA_017502025.1 Alistipes sp.
CGCCGAATGGTATGTCAAGGAGAATCCTATGCTCCAAGGCGTATTCGACGAGGACATCGCTTCCGCCCTCTTAACCTTGGCAAGAGGCGAAGGCAAACTCACGGTCGACGAACTCAAAGCGCTCGAAAATGTCATTGACTACTTCAAGCACTTCGTCGAGACCTATAACAAGGTATGGCGTGGCGGTCAATATGTAGAGGCGCAGCCTATCGCCGAAAAGTATGTATCAATCGTTCGTAGAAACAAGCCGGCGAAAGTCGGTTGGTTGAGAAAGTTCTTCGAGAAATACGAAACTTCTTTCGCTGACCCTATGACGCTCGTGCGTTATATGGATAGATACGACGACGGATTCTATACCGAAATCCTTCAAGAACTCCGCAAGGGTGCGGTCGGTGCTTCCGTTATGGAAATGGAAATGAGAGAGCCTCTCGAAGCCTTCTATAAGAAGCACAAGAAGTTCCTCAAAGAGATGTCTACCAAGACTATCGAATACCAAGGAACGCAAATTCCCCTCGCCCAAGCGATGTTGCTCTATATGTCGCTCAATAGAGACCAGGCTATCCTCGGTCTTGCCAAGTCCGGCTTTACCTTCAACGACGGAAAGGAAACGATTCGTCTCGCCGGTTTTGCGCTCGAAGAGGACTTGGAAATCGAAGAGATTCGTGTTAGGGCGAAGGAAGTTCAATCGGCGCTTGCAAGTCAATTTACGGAGGTCGAGAAGGAATATATCTCGATTGCCGAGAAGTTATTCAACGAGACTTGCAAAGAAGCGAAGAAAAAGACCGACATTTTGCGTCGTGGCTACACTAACGCTCTCGAAGATTATTATGTACCTATTCGTCGTGCGAATATCGCTTACAATGTAGATACAAGCACCTTCTTCGACGAGATGAGCAGAGTTAGCAACGCTTCCTTCAACCGTGATACGGTCAAGGGCGCAAAGAATGAACTCTTTATCGAACCCCTCGACGCCGTACTCGATAGGCATATCCGAGCGGTCGCTCAATATGCAAACCTCGCTCTCGCTATCGACCAATATAACCTCCTCTACAATCTTGACATCGGCGACAATCCGAACAAGCCTACGAGCGTTAAAACGGAAAGCGTCGATATGTGGAGCGAAGGCGACGCATACTTCAAGAAACTCATTAGCGATATTCAAGGAATCCCGGCTTCAAAGGGAGATGGCGTTCGCTTTATGGGTTGGCTTCGTGGTAGTTATGCAAAATACCAACTCGGCGCAAATCCGAAGGTATGGATAACACAGTTATCTTCGTTCGCCGCCGCCGGCAATATCCTCGATATTGATTGCATTATCAAGGGAATCGGTGTGAAGGCTTCCGATGTAGACGAGTATTGCGGACTTGCAAAGGTTCGTAACACGGAGAACGCCGCAGCGCTCGCCCAGGGCGTTGTTGAAAAGACCGGCAAGGTAGGCGATGTTCTTATGAAGCCTATCGGAATGGTTGATAGGTTCGTTATCGCAAGACTCTTCGGCGCTTGCCAACTTCAAATCGAAAAGAATGAAGGTCTCAAAGTAGGCACGAAGGAAAACAAGGTAAAAGCCGGCGAACTTCTCGAAAAGGTTATTCTCGAAACACAACAGAACGCTTTGGCGACGGAAAAATCCTCGGCTATGCGCTCTGGAAGTGAATTGATGAAAACCTTGACGATGTTCTCCGCCGACTCTATGAAGGTTATCGGTCGTGTGGTTGACGCTATCGGAGAGGTCTCCGTCTTGAAGGCGAAGAGAAAACTCGCAACTGACCCGGACGAAATTGCTTCTCTCGATAAGAAAATCAAAGCAGCAAGCAAGAAGGCTCGTAGAGCCGTAGGTTCTCTTGTATCTTCCGCCGTGTTTATGGCGCTCGTTGCTCAACTCTTCCGTTGGCTTTACAACAAAGACGATGAGGACGACAATGTGGCGGTCAATATGACGGTCGACGCTATCGGAAATCTTCTCGGAGGTCTCCCTCTTATAAGAGACATCTATTCTCGCTTTGCGGAAGGCTACGACTTCGACAACTACGCTTACTCGGCTATTAACGATATGTTTGATAGCGCAGAAATGCTCTTTACCACCGCCGGAAATATCTTTGAGGGCGATATGGATTCGAGAGAGGTCGCATTGACTATCAAGAATCTCCTCTACGCCGGAGGTCAAATGTTCGGTATTCCTACAAGGAATGTCTACAACATCATCTACGGACTTACGAAGAGAATCTCTCCTTCTACGGCGTACTCAATCGACGATATGTTCTATAAGCAGAATTATCGTTCCGACCTTGCGAAAGCAATCGAACAAGAGGACGAGGCTATGGTAGCAACTATTACGAGCCTTATGCTCGACGAGAATATCGGCGGTATCGCAGACTCCAAGGCTCGCAAGGAACTCGATTCTTTGGTACAAAAGGGATTCGATGTTATTCCGAGAAGCGTTAGCAAAAAAATCACTTATGACGGCGTAGAATACGAACTAACGCCTAACCAGGTTAAACAGTTCGAGAAGGTCTACTTCGTCGCAAACGAGGCGCTTGCAAGTCTTGTCAAGATGTCTCAATACAAGGGCGCAACCGATGAAGTAAAGGCGAAGGCGGTAAACTTTATTTATAATGTCTACTACAATCTCGCTCTCCAAGACTTCCTCGGCGTAGACCTTGAAACGAAGTCGGTTCTCTTTGCGGAGGCAATCGACATCGAGAAACTCGCTATTATCGTCGCAACGGCGAACTCGCTTAAAGCCGACCTTGACAAAAAAGGCGCAGCAATAAGCGGAACGAGAAAAGCCAAGATTCAATCGTATGTGAACTCGCTGCAACTCAAAGCGGTCGAAAAATATATGATTATGGGTTATCTCGGCTACAAGAACACGAAGGGCGAGATTCAAGTAAAAGCCTATATCAATCGCTTATCCCTCACAAAAACCGAAAAAGCAAAACTCCTCGAATATAGCGGATATGCTTCGTAAGTTGTGGGGAAGGTTAAAAGCCTTCTTCGTGTGGTTGTTTAGGCAATTAAGGGATAAGACAAACATCGTGATATTTTTCTCCGTCTTTTTGGTGTTATCGTGTGAGGTATGGATTCCGTACCTCATAGCGATAATAACCGGGATAGAATGGTGGTGGGCGGTCGGCTCGGCTTGCTGGGCGTTCTGGCTCGCTCCATTCACTCCCTTTGTGCCGTTGTGTTTGGCTTTGACGGCGGCGGTTCGGAAGATATACGATAAAATTAAAAATAAAAAAGACAAGGAGTAAAATCCTTGTCTTTTTCTGTTACAATCCGATAACTAACGCAACGAACTTTCTTGTTACATAAGGGTTCGGATTATGTGATTTTGGCGGAGTGAGTTGTGTCAAATCCGAACCAAAGGCGGACTCTATCTCGTCGATTCCGAGTTCCGTCCGGTTGTCTCCGTCGTGGTTGTAGATTATAATAACCTTGTCGTCGTAGAGGATAATCTTATTCACGAAGTAGGTTATAAGGTATTGACGAGCGCCCTCGTCCTCGACATTGAAGGCGGCGAATTGCTCGAACCAAAACTATATACGCTCTCTTGTGAGGTAGGTGTTCGTATCGTATTCCGCCTTGACGATTTTCTCTTCGAGAACCTTCTTTTCCTCTTCGAGTTTGTGGAGTTCCTCTTGGGTGGAATCCGTAATAATACCTCGCTTGATAGCGGTCAAAAGGTTTTTGATATAAGACTCAACCTGGGCGAGTTCCTTGTGAAGAAGCGTGAGTTCGGCGGTGTCTCGCTGCTCGTTTTGAATTTTAAGAAGTTGTTCTACAATGCCGTCAATAACCTCGGAGTTGAGGATATGTTTTATCGTAGCATTGATAACGATGTCCTCCAAAGCCTTCTTTTGAATGGTCTTTTTCTCACAACCGTTTTTCTTCTTTCGTCCGAAACATTTATAGTAGTGATGAATCGTTCCGGTTTTGGAAGTTCCGGTCTCGCCGGTCATAAGAGACTTGCAATATCCGCAATACAATTTGCCACTCAAAATATAGTTTTCCTTCGCCTTCAAACGAGCCGGACTACGCTTGTTTGCGGCGATTTTTTCTTGCACGATGTCGAATACATACCTATCGACTATCGGAGGATAGTAGTTCTCTATAATGTGGTCTCCGTACTCCAAGCGTCCGATGTACTTCGGATTTTTGAGCATATTCATTATAGTATTAGGAACGAAGTGTCGACCGTTCTGGTTCGTGATTCCTTTTTCCTTTAAGACCTCGGCGATGTCGAAGGCGGACTTGCCTTTCGAGTACATCTCAAACATAGTACGAACTATCTCGGCTTGCTCCTCGTTTATTCCGATAACCTTGTTTTCTACCTTATATCCATAGAGAAGGTTGCCTCCGAGGAATGTTCCTTTTTGGAGCGTCTCGTATTGTCCTCTCTTGACCTTCTTCGAGAGTTCCCTCGAATAATACTTGGCGAGCGCAACGAGGATTCCTTCGGTAAGGATTCCTCCAAGATTCTCCGTTCCGTCCGCATTTACGCCGATAGTCTCGGTCGCCGAGAGGAGTTTTACTCCGTTGAGGCGGAGGATTTTCTTATCCGCTCCGTAGTCTCCGTCGTCTCTCGCAAAGCGGTCGACGGCGTACACGATAACATAATCGAATTGTCGCTGGGCGGAATCGGCGAGCATTTTTTGAAACGCCGGGCGTAAGTCGTTTTGCGCCGTTTTTGCTCGGTCGATGTATTCCTTTAAGATTATAAAGTCTTGCTCCTGGGCGAACTTGTGGCAGACTCGAAGTTGACCTTCGATAGATTGCTCGGTTTGCCCTCGGCTCGAATATCTTGCATATATAACGGCTTTTTTCATATCAACATATCCTTGTTTTCCTTAATAAAGCCGTAAAGGCGAACTCCAAAATAAACATCTACGGCTAACATAGCCACGCCTCCGATAACCATACCAGCGCCGTCGGAAAGTGCTATCATCATCACGCCGGCGAGAGTCAAAGGAATGAGGATAATCAATATATATAGTATAATTTTAGTGTAAAAATCTTTCTTTTTCATAATTATATCTCCATTTATTTTTTAATATATAGCATACAAGGGATTGCAACTAAAAGAGATATGCCACATAGGGCAACAAACGGAACAACGCTTCCGCCGTTGACCGCCGTCCGAAGCAATCCTACGAGCGATATGCCGAATAGAATTGTAAATGCCCCGGCTGCTATCACAAAGCCTTTTTTGTTCTCCGACGCTTCTCCGAATCCCACCCAAATATACATAATACCGAAAAAGCATATAGCCGTTCCTATAAGTATAAATAAGATATCCATATCACTCCTCGACGAGTTCGTAAGCATAGGTAAGGAGTTTCGCCTTCTGTTGCATAGACATTTTCTTGCAAAGAGCGACTATCTCGGTCTCGACCTCGCCGGACGCTCCGCAACCTACTACATTATTAGAATTATAGTTTCCGATGATTCCGTTGTTTACGCCAGAGTTCGTGTTCTCCCAGCCGACGAGGTACGCCGGGGAAACGCCGAGGGCGTTTGCGATAGCGCTTATTTTTGATTGAGGAAGGTCGACGAGACCCAACTCTATTTTGTTTATGCTCGACCGAGAAGTATAGCCGACCTTGCGAGCCAACTCGTCTTGTGTCATATCAAGTTCGAGCCTTCTGTGTTTTATTCTCTTGCCAAATTCTGTTAAGTTAGACATAATGAAATTACCTCCGTGTACCTATATAATACCACATTGGAGAACAAAAATCAACATTTTTTGAAAAAAATTCAACTTTTTTTGAAAAAGTGCTTGACATTCTACAAAAACGGTGCTATTATACTTGTAGAACCAAATTCAACAAGGAGGTGCAAATATGACGAATACCGATAAGTTGCAAGGCAAAATGAGAGAAAAGAAGTTCACTATTAAGTCTCTCGCCGGCAAGGTTGGTCTTTCCCCTACGGCTCTTTTTAACAAGATTCATAACAAAAAAGAGTTCCTCGTAAGCGAAGTTCAATCTATCGGCAACGCTCTCGCTCTTAATGACGGCGAAATCCAGGAAATTTTTTTTGCCAAAGATGTAGAATGACATTCTACAAAGGAGAACCCTATGGAAGTATCAACTAACACTCTAAAACCGAATCCCACGCAACTCTACCTCATAGCAAGGGCGCTTGACGGAGACATCAAGAACTTCTTCAAAGACC
>JAFVVS010000026.1 GCA_017502025.1 Alistipes sp.
CGACTTAATCGTAATACCCTTCTCTCGTTCGAGGTCCATATCATCGAGCACCTGCGACTGCATCTCTCGTTGATTCAAAGTATTTGTAGCCTCCAACAAGCGATCCGCCAAGGTAGATTTACCGTGGTCGATATGGGCTATAATGCAAAAATTTCTAATTTTCTTCATAATCGCGGCAAAGATAGTAAAAAAGTCGCAGACTTTTAATTAAAAATTAAAAATTAAGAATTAAGAGTTGTTCTTTGACTCTACAACTCTATCTTTCTGACTATTTTTTCGGTTGCACCTCGGTGCTGTCCGACATAGACCTTTGCAAGGGCTGATAGGCGAGTAAGATAGTCCTTGTCGTTCTTCAACTCGTCGAACCACGCTTTCAACTCCTCGGCACTCCGTACCGAGCGACCCGCACCGAGTGCTATCAAGTCGCAAGCCTCCCTGAACTTGCGATAGTTCGTACCAAAAGCCACAGGCATACCATATACCGCCGCCTCCAAAGTGCTGTGGATACCCACGCCGAAGCCGCCACCCACATACGCCCACTCTGCCGAGCCATAGACACGAGAGAGCAGACCTATGGTGTCGAGAACAAGCACCTGCTTATCGGCGAAGTCGCTCGGCAGTTGCGTATAGCGCACCGCACCACCCTTCACCTCTCGCAAGAGGCGTTCGATACGGCTCTCATCCATTTCGTGAGGAGCAATCACAAATTTGATGTCGGGATTTTCGTTTATCAACGGCAACAATATATCCTCGTCGGGTCCCCAGGTCGAGCCTGCAACAAAGAGTCGTTTATCGCCCTTGAACTGCTCGATAACCTCCACCTTTTCGGCTTGCTCGGCAATAGCCGACACTCTATCAAAGCGGGTATCGCCCGCCACTACAACATTCTCAACACCAATCTCGGAGAGCAACTCTTTCGAATGCTCATCTTGAACAAATAGGGTTGTAAAAGTGCAGAGCGCCTTGCGCCAAATATCGCCAACGGGGTTGAAGAATATCGAATTGCGACGGAAAATTGCCGATGCCAAGTAGGTGCGAATATTGCGCCTACGCAGTTCGGCAAGCATATTGAGCCAAAACTCATTCTTTACAAAAATCGCCACCTCGGGCTTCACCGTGTCGAGGAATTGTCGCACCCTTTGTCGAGTATCGACAGGGATATAGAAGACATAGTCGGCATTTGGGTAGTTCTTGCGCATCTCATAGCCCGAAGGTGAGAAGAAGGTGAGCAAAATCTTGTATTCGGGATAGTACGTCCTGATATAATCAACAATAGGTCGCCCCTGCTCGAACTCGCCCAGCGACGAGGAGTGCACCCAAACGATATGCTCCGCATCGCCAATCGCCTTGTGCAGACGCTCGGTCAGCCCCTTGCGCCCCTCGCACCACAATCGAGCCTTCCTGTTGAAGGGGGCAACCAAGCGGATAAACAGAGCATATACCGCAATGCAAAAATTATAGAGATACATCATTGTTACCAACCATATTGTAGTGCATCCTCGACAAAACGCAACGACTCCACCCTCTCACCCACCATCTCGATGGCTATAAGCGAGAATTTGGGCTCGAGCATCGAGTGGTGTTGCGCCATATATGCCGAAGCGGCACGACGCATAGCACGCAGTTTCTGCTCGTTGATAGCCTCCTCGGGGGCGGTCAGCGAGCCATATTTTCGAGTTTTGACCTCCACAAAGTGGAGTTCATCGTGACGAACGGCTATGATATCGATCTCGCTACGAGCGATGCGATAGTTGCGCTCGACAATCATAAAACCCTGTTGGCGAAGGTAATCCACCGCCGCCTGCTCACCTATTGCACCACGCAATTGCTTTTCAGTCTGCATATTTAGACGAAAGACGAGAGACGAAAGACGAAAGAAAAACGGAAAACGGAAAACTAATTTTGCATTAATCCTGCTTCGCAGGCTTTTCCTCCTCGCGGCTCGGCATAGCGCAAACAAGTTTGCCCTCTGCTCTCGCTCCGCAGCGTCGGTTCTGCATTTTGCATTCTGCATTTTGCATTTTGCATTCTGCATTCTGCATTTTGCATTTTGCATTCTGCATCCCCTAACGCCCCTAACGCCTCTAACGCCCCTAATAAATTTTATAATAAGAAAGACAAGTCGTCGCCAGCATTTACCTCATACGCAGGCTGTCCCTTCTTGAAAATTCGCATCGGGCGAGAGCCTATAAGTTCCAACTTGCCGTCGATATAGCGGAGCATACAACCCTCACGCAGACCTACAACATAGCGGCGTGGATTAGCCTCGATATACTCTTCGATACGCTGCTCACGAGTCTCACCGGCGTGTCCTTCGGGGTTTGCATCGAGGTAGTGAGGATTAATCTGGAACTTAACCGCACCGATAGCCTTGAACGACTCGGGCTCCACGATTGGCATATCGTTGGTAGTGCAGATTGTAGGACAACAAACATTACTACCTGCCGACCAACCGACATACGGCACACCCTCCTTCACTCGCTTCAAAATAGCCTTCATAAGACCCTGCTCCTGCATCTTCTTTGTGAGGGCGAAGGTGTTACCACCACCCACGCAGATAGCCTGAGCCTCTCGGATAGCCTTACGAGGGTTCTTCTCACGATGAATAGAGCGCACCTTCACGCCAATCTCGTTGAAACGCTCCTGCACCTTGCGCTCGTACTCGTTATACGAGAAGGTAACGGCTGCGTATGGCACGAAAACGACCTCGCTAACGCCCTGCAAATGCTCGCCAATTTGGCCAATCGGATACTTCAAATATGCCTCGCCGGCATTAGTTGAATTTGAGATAAGAAGTAATTTCATATATTTAACTGATTTTTAAGTATTTACAATTCTAAAATCGTCTTTTGTTCATAAATTATTTGTAAATTTATGCCAAAGATAAGAAAAAAACACTACATTTGCACCGTTGCATTCCCATAATTTCGAAGCATTTTGCAAGAAATTCGCATCGACAATAGCGTGGGAGTGCATTTTGGATAAGAAATTGAAAGAGAATTTTATACACAACTAAACTATTGTTAAACTAAAAACTGAAAGTTATGTCAGAGATTCAAGAAAAAGTTGTTAAGATTATCGTTGACAAGTTGGGCGTTAAGGAGTCGGAGGTAACCCCTGAGGCTACATTTACAGGCGACCTCGGTGCTGATTCGTTGGACACCGTAGAGCTCGTTATGGAGTTCGAGAAGGCATTCGGCGTTCAGGTTGAGGACGAGGCTGCTGAGAAGTTCCAGACCGTAGGTGATGTTATCACTTACATCGAGGAGCACAAATAGTCTTACACACATTTGAAATTTCAAACCGACATACAGTGCATATGAAAGAGGCAAGACGAGTTGTTGTTACGGGCGTAGGCACTATTAACCCAATCGGAAACAATATCGAGGAGTATTTCGCAAATCTCGAAAAAGGTGTTTCCGGTGCGACAGAAATAACACTCTTTGATGCCACAAATTTCAAATCACGCATTGCATGCGAGGTTAAAAATTACGATTGGACCAGCCACTTCGACCGCAAAGAGGCTCGCAAATATGACCGTTTTTGTCAGTTTGCACTCATAGCGGCAACCGAAGCAGTCGAGGATGCAAACTTCGACTTTGACACTCTCGACAAAGAGCGTGCAGGCGTTATTTGGAGTTCGGGTATTGGTGGTATTCAATCTTTGCAAAACGAAGTAGTGGGTTGGGCCGAGGGAGATGGTATCCCTCGTTTCAGCCCATTCCTTGTACCTCATCTTATCACCGATATCGCAGCAGGTCACATCTCTATTAAATATGGATTGATGGGACCAAACTACTGCGTCACATCGGCTTGTGCATCCTCAAACCACGCTATGATTGACGCCCTCAACCTTATTCGCTGGGGCAAGGCGGATGTCATTGTAACGGGTGGCTCGGAGGCCCCTGTAACGGTCACTGCCGTAGGTGGTTTCTCGTCGATGCACGCTCTTTCGACTCGCAACGACGACCCTTCGCACGCCTCTCGCCCATTCGACGCAGGTCGTGACGGTTTTGTTATTGGCGAGGGTGCAGGAGCACTTGTATTCGAGGAGTACGAGCACGCCAAGGCACGAGGTGCAAAAATCTATTGCGAGGTTGTCGGTGGCGGAATGTCGGCCGATGCCTACCACATGACCGCCCCTCATCCCGAGGGCAAAGGTGCAATAAAGTCGATGCAGGAGGCTCTCGACGATGCCGAGTTGAAGGTGGAGGATATCGACTACCTCAACACCCACGGCACATCCACTCCACTTGGCGATATTGCCGAACTCACAGCCATTCAGTCGCTCTTTGGAGAGCACGCCTACGAGATGAATATCTCCTCGACAAAGTCGATGACGGGTCACCTTTTGGGTGCTACCGCCGCAATCGAGGCATTGGCTTGTATTATGGCAATCGACAGAGGAGTTGTTCCTCCGACCATAAATGTAGAGGAGCTCGATCCGCAGATCGACTCAAAACTAAACTTAACACTCGGCAAGGCACAGAAGCGAGAGGTGAAGTGCGCTATGAGCAACACCTTCGGCTTTGGAGGTCACAACTCGACCGTAGTGTTCCGCAAAATCTAATCAACAGATTATGTTAGACTTTATACTCCGTCCGATACGCCGTAATTTCGGACGCAACAAGTTATACTATCGAATCATCGACGATATGTTCGGCTTCATTCCGAACAATATCGAACTCTATAAGTTGGCACTTATCCACAAGTCGGCATCGGTAGAGATGGGCGGTCGCAGCATCAACAACGAGCGACTCGAATTTTTGGGCGATGCCGTAATCGAGAGCATCACCTCGGACTACCTCTTTATCGAGTATCCCGACTACGACGAGGGCAAGCTCACAAAGTTGCGCTCGAAGCTCGTGTCACGCCAATCGCTCAACGCCATCGCTTGCAAGCTCGGCTTGGATAAGCATATCATCTGCTGCCACTCGATAAATGCTACGCAGAAGCATATCTTTGGCGACGCCTTCGAGGCGATGATGGGTGCAATCTATCTCGACCAGGGTTACAACTTTGCTAACCGCTTGCTTATCAATGGCATATACTCGCAAAAACTCTCGCTCGAAGAGGTCGATGAGACCGAGACCGACTTCAAGAGTCGCCTTATAGAGTGGGGTCAGAAGAATCACCACTCCGTAGTGTTCCGCACCAAGGGTACGCCTACGGGACCAGGTGCAACACGCTCGTTCCGTTGCACGGTACTGATTGACAATTTGGAGGTTGGTCACGGCATTGGCTCTTCGAAGAAGGAGGCAGAGCAGCGAGCTGCGCAGTCGGTATCGCACGAGCCAAGCGACGAGGAGGTCGCACGAATGCTCGACCGCTTGGACAAGATGAGCAAATAAGAGATCAGGGGGGGGTATGCAGGATATTCGCAATAAATTGTCTATCAGGGGCTTCGAGTCGTTGAACGATGCGGAGTTGCTTGCTCTTTTATTGGAGGACAGAGCCCTCGCCGAGGAGTTGATTTCGGAGTGTGGCTCGTTGGCAAATATCGCAAAAATGCCCGCATCCCGTCTTAGAATGGTTGCAGGACTCGGAGCAAAGCGCACCGAGCGCATTCAATCGGCTATCGAAATAGGTAATCGCATATCGTCAGCAAGCCGTGCCGTAGAGGAGAGCATCTCGTCGAGCGAGGATGTAGTTCGCATTATGCGACCAAAATTGCAAGACAAAAAGCACGAGGAGTGCTGGGCTATCTTCCTCACAAACTCAAATCGCATAATCGAGAGTCGTTGTATGAGCCAAGGTGGTGTTCAGGCTACCGTTGTCGACCATCGTCTTATCGTAAAAAGGGCTTTGGAGCTGCTCTCGACACGCATAATAATCGTACATAACCACCCTTCGGGTAGTGCTACACCGAGCGGTGCCGACTTCGACATCACAAAGAAGATTAAGGAGGCAACCTCGCTCTTCGACATTCAGTTGCTCGACCACATAATCATCAGCGCAACCGAAAGTTACTCTTTCAAGAGTAATGGCAGACTATAAAAAGCACATCGCAAGGTAAATTATTTGCATTTAGCCATTGTTTTTTCGCAAAATAATGGCTAATTTTGTCGTAATAAATAAGACTCTCAAAAAAAACCTAAAAACAATGAAAAGAAGAACTATTGCGCTATGCGCACTCCTTTTGGCAGTCATCACCTCGGCACTCATCTTTGTTGTCGAGGGCAACGACAAGCCTTACACCATTAAGAAGGGAATGATTCACTTCGACGAGCCAAAGCGTGAGGCTGGTCAGACCTCTATGCTCGGCTTTGCCGCAGAGCCTATCGACACCGTTCGCATCGGTATCATCGGCATTGGCCAGCGTGGCAAGGGTCCATTGAAGCGTATGTCGTTTATCGAGGGTGTGAAGATTGTGGCTATCTGCGACCTTCACCAGGAGAACCTCGACAAGGGACAGGCTCGCCTTGCGAAGTATGGTATGCCTCGTGCCGACGAGTATGTTGGCGAGGAGGCTTGGAAGCAGGTGTGCCAGCGAGAGGATATCGACCTCATCTATATCGTTACCGATTGGTTGTCGCACACCCCTATGGCTGTCTATGCTATGGAGCAAGGCAAGCACGTGGCTATCGAGGTTCCGGCAGCAACCTCTGTTGCCGAGTGTTGGCAGTTGGTCGACACTTCGGAGCGCACTCGTCGCCACTGTATGATGCTCGAAAACTGCATTTATGACCACTTCGAGCTCACCGCTCTCAATATGGCACAACAGGGACTCTTTGGCGAGATTATCCACGCCGAGGGTGCCTACATTCACGCACTCGACAAGTTCTGGCCATTGTTCAACGACAATTGGCGTTTGAAGTTCAACCAGGAGCATCGTGGCGATGTATATGCTACTCACGGTCTTGGTCCTGTATGCTTTGCGCTCAACATTCACCGTGGCGACCGTATGACCCACCTCGTTTCGATGGATACCGACTCGTGGGTAGGCAAGGAGTTGGCAAAGAAGTCGCTCGGCACCGAGGAGTTTGCAAATGGCGACCATACCTCTACCCTTATCCGCACAGCCAAGGGTAAGACTATCGAGTTGCAGCACAATGTCTATACTCCACGCCCATACAACCGCCTTTATCAGCTTACCGGAACAAAGGGTTTTGCAAACAAGTATCCCGTGCAGGGCATCTTGCTCGAGCAGGAGAAGATGGCAGATAGTGGCGTAGTACCTAACCACGAGGATCTTAGCTCGCACAAGTTCTTGCCAAAGGAGGCGTTTGATGCCTTGATGGAGAAGTATCGCCACCCTATTCAGCAGGAGTTGCTCGAATATGCAAAGAAGGTGGGCGGACACGGAGGTATGGACTTTATTATGGACTACCGCCTTATCTACTGCTTGCGTCACGGTTTGCCACTCGATCAGGATGTATATGATGCAGCCGAGTGGTCGTGCATTGGCGAGTTGACCGCAGCATCTATCGAGCACAACTCTATGCCTGTGGCATTCCCTGATTTCACTCGTGGCGAGTGGAATAAGCTCAATGGCGTAACCTTCGCAAAGTAATCGAGTAGGTTGGCACCTACAATGACATATTTCAAGGTGGCTCTGTCAGCTCCTGCGCTCCATTTCAAGCGTTTGAGGTTGGCAGAGCCCCTGCTTTGCAACGGTCAACCGATTGTAAGGCGCACATACTCGGCAATCGAAGCGGAGATTATGGTCGAGGGGCGGCACTTTCTGCTTATGTTGCCATTCGAAGAAGATAGTCTGCATCGCATCGAGGAGTTTGAGCGCATGGCACAAGAGCGTAGCCGTGGTCCACTGCTCGAAAATCGCATTCTGCACAACGAGTTGGCTCTGTTCGACTCGCTCGGGCATAGGCACGAAGTCGATATCGTCTTGCAAGAGTTACCTTCGGGTGCAACGCTAAACGAGGCTGTCACACGCTATCGTGCCGACCACTTGAAGGCGATGATATGGGCGATGAAGGAGCGCATTGACGCTATTGGCTTTCGCCACAACAACCTCACACCGTCGAATATACTCATCTGCGATAGCGGTGTGGCTCGCCCACTGCGCTATTGGTATGCCGAATGGGAGCCATTCTCCAACAACGATATAACCCCGCTGCTCGACTTTATCGACCAAAACTGCAACGAGGGTGGCGATGCAAAGTTGTCGCACCTGTGTGCCCACGACTGCGAGGCTGAATATACCTCTTTCTCAACCAAATACGACAAGATAACACTGCTTCGCAGAGGGGATCGCTACGGCTTTGTCGATTGCGATGGTCGTCAGATTACGCCATTTATCTACTCGTGGGCAAGCGAGTTCGAAGAGGGGCGTGCCGTAGTTGCCAGAAATGGTAAGATGGGAGCCATAGACAGCAACGGCAACTCGGTTATTCCGATAATCTACAAAAGCGTTGAGTTCGATGTCGAAACAGCTCTTTTTCACGCCACAAACGCCCATTACCACTACCTCCTCGACTACGAAGGTAAGATTATTCGTCGCACAAGAATCGAGGAAGAGGAGAATGCCGACACTGCGATTAACCATTTTTAGCTTTTAATTTTTTAATTTTTAATTAAAAAGTCGCTGACTTTTCTTATCTTTGCGCATTGATTGGCGAGGTAGCCACCTCCCCAACACCCAAAATTGGAGGTGATTGAGGAAATTTTGTGCGTTGCAAGGCGGGGAGTCCGCAGCATACTTGGCGTATGTGAGGAACTCAACGACCGCCGCAAGGTGCAAAATTTACCAATCAGAACAATTTTAGAACAAAATACAAAAACACAATATAACTATGACACAGGAAGAGTTGTTTAAGAAGTTGATCGCACACTGCAAGGAGTATGGTTTTATCTTCCCTTCGAGCGAGATTTATGATGGTTTGGGCGCAGTTTATGACTACGGTCAGAACGGCGTTGAGTTGAAGAATAACATCAAGAGATATTGGTGGGATTCGATGGTTAAGCTCCACGAGAATATCGTGGGTATCGACGCTGCCATCTTTATGCACCCAAAAACTTGGGAGGCTTCGGGCCATGTTGCAGCATTCAACGACCCTCTCATCGACAACAAGGATTCGAAGAAGCGTTACCGTGCCGATGTCCTTATCGAGGACTACCTCGCAAAGTTAGACGAGAAGGTTGAGAAGGAGGTCGAGAAGGCTCGCAAGCGTTTTGGCGAGTCATTCGATGAGGAGCAGTACCGTGCAACTTCGCCTCGTGTAAAGGAGATTTTGGAGAAGCGTGAGGGCGTTCACAACCGCTTTGCCGAGGCTTTGAATAACAACGACCTCGCCGAGTTGAAGCAGATTATCCTCGATTGCGAGATTGTTTGCCCTATCTCGGGTACTCGCAACTGGACCGATGTTCGTCAGTTCAACCTTATGTTCTCTACTCAGATGGGTTCGACTGCCGAGGGTGCTAACACCATCTACCTCCGTCCAGAGACTGCACAGGGTATCTTCGTAAACTACCTCAATGTGCAGAAGACCGGTCGTATGAAACTTCCTTTCGGTATTGCACAGATTGGTAAGGCGTTCCGCAACGAGATTGTTGCTCGTCAGTTCATCTTCCGTATGCGTGAGTTCGAGCAGATGGAGATGCAGTTCTTCGTACAGCCCGGCACCGAAATGAAGTGGTGGAACGAGTGGAAGGAGACCCGTATGGCTTGGCACCGAGCTCTCGGCTTTGGCGATCAGAACTACCGCTTCCACGACCACGACAAGTTGGCACACTACGCAAATGCCGCAACAGACATCGAGTACAACTTCCCATTCGGTTTCAAGGAGGTGGAGGGTATCCACTCTCGTACCGACTTCGACCTCGGTCGTCACCAGGAGTACTCGGGCAAGAAGATTCAGTACTTCGATCCGGAGCGTGGCGAGAACTATGTTCCTTATGTAGTTGAGACCTCGATTGGTGTTGACCGTATGTTCTTGCAGATTATGTCGGCTGCATACTGCGAGGAGAAGTTGGAGAATGGCGAGGAGCGTGTAGTATTGCGCATCCCTGCTTGCTTGGCTCCTACAAAGGTTGCCGTTATGCCACTCGTTAAGAAGGATGGACTCCCAGAGAAGGCTCGTGAGATAATCGACGCGTTGAAGTTCGACTTCAATGTAGCATACGACGAGAAGGATTCGATTGGTAAGCGCTACCGCCGTCAGGATGCAGTAGGTACTCCGTTCTGCGTAACCGTTGACCACCAGACTTTGGAGGACAACACCGTAACTATCCGTCACCGTGACTCGATGCAGCAGGAGCGTGTTGCTATCGCAGACCTCTACGCAATGGTCGAGAAGGAGACCTCGTTCCGTGAGTTGTACAAGAAGTTGAAGTAATACAAATAGATACACCAATGAAAATTGAGATTAAAAATAGTGCTCGTACTTGGGTAACAGTTATTCTTATTCTGGCAGTTAGCTTTGGTGTCGGATATTTGATTGGCAAGTTGATTGCGATGTTTTAATTTATGGGGCGTATCTTGGCGATAGACTATGGCGTAAAGCGCACGGGCTTGGCGGTTAGCGACCCGTTGCAGATTATTGCCGGTGCGCTCGAAACGGTCGAGACCAAGCAGTTGGAGCGATACATTGCCGACTACTGCTCGAAGGAGGATGTTACGACAATTGTCGTGGGCAAACCCTCGCAGATGAATGGCGAGAAGAGCGAAACGATGCGCTACATCGAACCGTTGGTTGGGCGCTTGCGACACAATTTCCCCGATAAGGAGATCGTTATGTATGACGAGCGATTTACCTCGGTGATGGCGCAACGAACAATTCGAGAGAGTGGTATTGGCAAGATGGCTCGCCGAGATAAGGCATTGGTCGATAAGGTCGCAGCAACGATAATTTTGCAGTCCTATATGGACTCAGCAAAATAATTGACAATTGATAATTGATAATTGACAATTAAGGTATTTTATTATGATATATCCAATTGTAATTTACGGAAATCCGACTTTGCGTAAGGCAAGTGTAAATATCGACGCTTCGTATCCCGATTTTAAGAAGTTGGTCGAAGATATGTGGATTACGCTTGGCGAGGCAAGTGGTGTAGGTTTGGCTGCACCGCAGATTGGCAAGAATATCCGCCTCTTTATCGTGGATTGCACCCCGTGGGCAGAGGAAAACCCCGAGTTGGCAGATTTCCGCAAGGTGTTTGTAAATGCTGAGATTTACGAGCGTTCGGCAGAGGTGTCGCACTTCGAGGAGGGTTGCCTTTCGATTCCGGGCATTCACGAGGATGTGGTGCGCCCTGTATCAATTCGTATGCGCTACCTCGACGAGAACTTTGTGGAGCACGACGAGGAGTTTTCGGGCTACCCTGCACGAGTTATTCAGCACGAGTACGACCACCTCGAAGGTAAGGTCTTCACCGACCACCTCTCGGCACTGCGTCGCAATCTGTTGAAGAGCAAAATTCTGAAACTCGCCAAAGGGCAGTACCGTTGCAGTTATAAAACAAAATAGAGTTGGAGATTTCCAACTCTATTTTGTTTAGCTTTTTACAATACTCGCCTTGCTTTGGCGTGAGGGGTTAGGGTGAAGTTATCCAAATCGACACCCGAAAGGCAGACCACGCCACTGCGTTTGCCGACCTCGATTGAGCCATACTTATCCGCTATGCCGAGAGCCTTCGCTCCGTTGATTGTTGCCCACTGCAACAACTCGGCAAGGGGGATATTGCGGAACATCTTCAACTCCTCGACCATAGAGAGCGACCAATTCGACGAAAGCGAGTCGGTACCTATACATATATTTATATTAGCACCCGCCTTGCGCAGCAACTCCACGCTTCGAGGCTCCACGCCCGAGATATAGGCGTTGGAACGAGGGCACAACGCAAACGAAATAGGCGCAGAGAAGTGGTCGGTCAACACCTCAATATCCTGCTCCGTAATCTCGCAGTTATGCACCAGCAAAACCCTCCTATCCTTCGGCACACACTCGACAATTCGCTCTGACGGCGAGCCATAGTGGAGAAAATCGCACTCGAAACCCACCTTTCCGTACCACTCGTGCAGTCTGCCTTCGCCACGATAGAGCGACGACTCATCCTCGGTTTCGAGGAAGTGGATAGATAGAGGGGCCTCTGCATAATCGTTGCACACCTCCTTAAACGGCGCATCCTGCACCGAGTATGTCGAATGTAGTGTAAGCGAGGTGTTCGGATATTGCAACAGCGCACGCTGACGCTCCAAGTTGCACACTCGCAAGCCAAAGACCTCAGCAAAATTTTTATAAAATATCGGGCTTGCAGATTTTGTGGCAAACGAGGTTTCGCCATTTACGATATCGCCAACGGCATCGACACCCTCCTGCCACATCGTGCGGTCGGCATCCTCGATAGCAGAGAGTTGCTCCGCCTCCGAATAGGCATCACGCACCTTGGCAATGCTATCGGCAAAGGCTGCATAGCCCCCGCCCTCGGCAATTGCGCCACGAAGGTACGAGAGTTCGATATGTGAATGGGCATTTACAAAGCCGGCACAGAGTATTCCCGAGTGGAACTCGACACCAGGCGTGAAGTCCAACCCCTCGCCATACTGCTCCACCGCCACAATCTCGTGCGAGCCATCCTCGAAGCACTTAACGGTCAGGAGTGGTCGTGGTTGAAACCCTTGTGGAGTCAGCAGATAGTGCGAGGCTATCCTTCTTAATAAGAAATCCATCGGCAAAAATCTTTATATCGACATAGCGACCGAACAACGAGTCTATGGCTGCATCGGCATTGAGCTTGTAGCGCACTCGCAAGTTGCGTATTTCGAGGTCTTGGAACTTTGGCGGAAGCGGTTTGCTATTTTTCTTGCCCTTGCGACCACGCTTCGAGGTGCTCTGCTCCGCCTTTTTAAGGTCGGTATATTTTCCGAGATTAAGCACCAAATTACGGTTATCATCCTTTGATACGAGTGTTCGATTTACCATTCCCGTCTTGCGCAAAGTGAGCATTGTGCGACTCTTCTGATAGCCATTCTCGTCAGTGAAGTAGAACTCGGCACTGCGTGGGTACTTCTCCAAGTCATCCTCGCAGTTGTAACCATAGGTTATGGTATATTCGCCCTGCGGTGCAGGGGAAATCTCTATGCGCAAAGCCGTCGAGTCGGCTCGCTTCTTTGCCGTAATCAGGGTGTCGCTATATATGGTGCGTGTAAATGTTCGCACCGCAACATTGCGGATAGTGTCGAGGATAACAACCTTTTTTTCGTACTCTTTGCTCTCCTTCTCTAACCTCGAAATCGCCTGCTCGACAACCGTACCGAGTCGGGCACTCTTGCGACGGGAGAAGTTTCCGACCGTATAGACCACATCCTTGGCGGTATAGCCATAGCGGTTGAAAATCGGCTCATAGACCTGCAACGAGTCGAGGTTTATGCGCTCCTCGCCAATATAGGCATTCACAACAAAGGCGTCGTGAAAGATATCGGCAAGAATATTGTCGGGGATAATATTCTTCTTGGCGCAGCCCGTCATACCGAGCAACACCGCCAAAAGTGCTATATATAGGGTTCTCTTCATCTTCTATCTTCGCTTTATCATTGTCGATGTTGCCACAACCGACACCGCAAGTGCCACCGCAACAAACACCACAAAAATCACTATCAAATCCGTCGCCTGCAACTCCACAGGATAGTTTTCGACCAGAAAACTGCTATTCGGCATCTTCACAAAGCCGTAATGTTGTTGCGCCAGAGTTATCGCCACACCGAGGAGCAGACCTATCGCCCCACCCACACCGGCAATCAACAAACCTTCACGCACAAAAACTCCTCGAATAAAGCCATTGTCCGCACCCATCGAGCGGAGTGTCAAACGCTCATCCTGCTTCTCGATAACGAGCATAATAACCGTGCCGATAATCGAGAGCGATGCCACCACCAGCACCAACACCGACACAAAGAATATCGCCCACTTCTCGTAGCGCATTATGGCGTAGAAGCTCTCGTTCTTATCCTCTCGGAGTACCACTTTATACTCCTCGCCCAACGCCCTCTGCAACTCGTCGGCAACCTTTCGATGCGGCACATCCTCGGAAACCTTCACAAGAGCCTTGTCGGCACGCTCCTCCGCTCCGAAGATGCGGTTTGCCGCCCTCAACGAGGTCAATGCAAACGAGGAGGCGTGTTGCTGGTCGATAACCAATGTACCACAGACATCGAGCTTTTCGCTATGCAGAGCAAAGGTCGGAAGTAGCGACCCGATATGTCCGCCACCAAGCGAATAGACCTCGACATCGCCTGCCGCCATCGAGAACATACCCAATTCGTAGGCGACACCCTCGCCAAGCATCAAACGGTCCAACTCGCCCAGCTGCACCTCGCAATTTCCGAGCGAAGTGTATCGCTCGATAGGCACAACCTCTTTGTACCCCTCATCCACACCTCGCAACTGCACCGCCACACGATTGTCACGATAGGAGAGCAGAGCCTGTCGCTCCACCACAAACGAGAGCGCCTTGACACCCTCCACGCCCTCAATCCTCTGGCGCAAAGCGACATCCGAAGTCGAGATGCTGTGCTCGGAGGTAACCTCGATATCGGCATCTATAACCTTGTAGAGGTCACGCACCAACGACTCGAAGCCATTGAATACCGAAAGCAGTATCACCATAGCGGCAACAGGTACCACCACGGCGAACAGACTCACCGTGGCGATGATATTTATCACCGAGTGCGACTTACGGGATGTAAGGTATTTCAGAGCAAATCGCCACTGCATATTCGGCTCTTCGGGGTAGGTTGAACAACTTCTACTTTTTCAGCAACGAGTCGATATTCTCGATATACTCCAACGAGTCGTCTATAAAGAACTGCAACTCGGGAATAACCTTCACCTGAAAGCGCATACGACGACCGAGCGCACCACGAATAAGCTTATTCTGCTGCTCGATAATATCGAGTGTAGCCTGCGCCTTATCGAATGGGAAAACGCTCACATAAATCTTGGCGTAGCCCAAGTCGGGCGATACTCGCACCGCAGTAACCGTAGTCAAAACTCCACGCAACGACTCGGCGATGTCACGCTGAAAAATCTCGGCGATATCACGCTGAATCTGCTTTGCAATCTTCTCTTGTCTTGTATTCTCCATATTTTTAGCTGTTAGCCGTTAGCCATTAGCCATTGGCTTTTTTATAATTCAAAATGCAAAATGCAAAATGCAAAATTACTCCTCCATAAATTCAAAATCGGAGGTGATGAGATTATTTTTGTGCGATGCTAGGCGACAAATCCGCAGCATACTATGGCGTATGTGAGGAATTTGGCGACCGACGCACTCGTGCAAAAAGAACTCATCAGAACGATTTTTATTAGAAGGTGTACTTGAACACCTCTTTATTCTTTGGCAGGGCTGGTCGTTTCCACTTCCACTCCTCGAAACCATCCTTGCCGATACGGAAGCCCAGCTTAACCGAAATGGTAAGGTTGTCGAGTGGCGAACGCAAAGGCGAAATCATAAACGGATTTTCACCCGGTTTTTCCACGCCGTCGATATTGTTCGAGTAGTACTTATTACGATTTTTCAAGATATCGGAGTAGCCAAAGTCGTACATCGCTCGCATACCAAACTCGAATTGATTGAATATCAAATCGAAACCCACACCGCCTCGCAAGCCATACATAAAGCGGTTATCTCGCTCGGAGCGGAACTCGTACTTACCCTCTTTGATTGCAGGGTAGCCCGTAGAGGTCGTGCCGTCATCGTTCAGAGCATAGATTCGCTCCTCCTCGTTGTAGAACTTCGACGAGAAGTTGAAAGAGAAGGTAGGTGCCGCCTCCAAATAGATTCTCAGATGGTTTTTGAAGAGGTAAAAGTGCGGTTGCCACACTATCGGAACAACTATCGAATTGAGTTTGCGGGTGTAGTACTTATACTCCTTCTTGCTCTCGTAGAGATATGGGTATGGTGCAAACGAGAAGCCTCGTTGCAGCAACTCCACATCGATACCGAAGCAGGCGATAAAGCGTGGCATCGAGTAGTATCGCCACGAAAAACCCGCTTGGTAGGTTCCCCATATCGCCTTCATCTCCTGCGCAGGATATGGGCGTGCCGTAGCAAAACCCGTACCGCCCGTTACGGCTATGGTGTGCTGTGCCGAGCTCTCGGCAACTACCGCTACCGAAAGTGCCAGCACCAAGGTCAATATCTTTACTATTCGCTTCATCCTTCTACTATCTAAATGTGTTTGTAGCATTTTTCAAGCCTCCTGCCATACCGCCGAAGCCCATTCCGCCACCTCCGCTCTGGTGTCCGTGGTCGTGCTCCTTGCCTTTGCCCGACTGTTGCTTCTTCTGCCACTCCTCATAGAGCTTCTGCAAGCGTGACTCCTCCTTATCGTCGAGCATCTTGACCAGATTCTCCATAGTAAGCGGCACAAACACCTTGTTCATATCGATATTTATCTCGAAGTCCCAATTCATCTTTGTGGTGAAGAGGTCCTCGCCTCGCTCGTTGAAGTAGGCCTCGGCACGCTCGGGTTGCAAGCCGGCAATCACATCGCCCGCATTCCACTTGCCGTCGCCATTCTTATCCTCGATAATTCGCAGACGAATTTCGCCCGGGGCGACATAATTGAAGCGATATTTGCCCGTGCCGACATCCTTCAACTCCTGTATAGTTTTTCCCGAGTTGTCGGTAAGCAGCAATATATAGCGATTCTTGCCCGAGGCTTGCACATTCAGCGATACGGTAGCGAACTTCTCGGGGTCGTAGGTAGCGAACTCCACCACCGTAGAGTCGTTCTCGTAGCCCATAACATCGGTAATCGACCGCTTAGGGATATAGAGGCTATAATTGGTCTTCTCCTTCCACTCGGCAAGCACTCGCCAGCGACACATATTGAGTGTATCTCGCTCCAAGCGCCACTTTATAGGGGTTTTATTCTTCTTTTCATCCACTATGGCAAGTTCGATAGCCGCAGTATCGAGTTTTACGGCAGGAGTGCCAAACGAGATATCGAATCCCTTCTCGGGATTGACCTCTTTACCAGCCGAGATATTGAGTTTGAATGGGTTTTTATAGTTCGGATCCTTGTACTCTCTACCCTCTGCCTTTGCCTTCTCTTTCTCCTTCTCGATGCGCTCACGCTCCTTCTCCTGCTCCTTGGTCTCGACCAACTTCCAAGCAAGTTTCAACGGCTCTCGTGTTTTGGAGAGCTGGCGCAACGAGTCGTGACGATAATAGACAATTTTACCCTTGATGGTGTCGGGAAGCTTCTCCGCCTCGACGTTAAACCACAACGCCAAGGTATCACGACCATTGGTCTGTGGGTCTATCAGCACCTTGTCGCTCGGAATATTGTCGAATACCAACGAGTCGATACGAGGGTAATCGGCATTGAAGTAGAGCAACGCCTTCTTCTGCTCGAGGCGTTGTGCATCGACCAATCGCTGATTGACAAACGCCTTGTCGGTGAACATTCTAAAATAGAGCTGTGGCTCGGCACTCGGATACATACGCAACGAGTCGAACCAAATGGCAAACTCCGGCATCTTGGCTGGGTTGTATACTGTGTCGAGCAGACCGACCATATCGGTACCTGCCTCGTAGAGCTGATTGTCGTTCTTGTCGCCGATGGCGTAGATGCGGTAATTAACAGGCTTCAAGTTCTGCGCAATGAAGATACCGTTGTTCTGTGCTCTCGCTATCACATCGGGCTTGCGGTTGAAGATTGTCGAGTCGTAGCCAGGTGTCTGTGGCAACGAGTCGGCAATATAGAACCATATAAATGTACGACTCACCGAGTCCGCCTTGTAGGAGTCGGCGGTGTAGCCCGAGCACATCATCGAATCGACCTTATCGCCCGTCGAGAAGACATAACGCATAGCGTTGAGTGGGTTGCTCTCGTTGTTGTCACGAATTGCCGAGCCGAGGTCGATAGCGTAGGTGGTATTCTCCTTCAATGTGTCACGAATGGTTATGACGATACCTCTGCCTCGTGTGGTCAGCAGCGGCAACTTCTTCATAGCCGGCGAGACGAACATCTCCTTGTTCTGATCCTTGATCTGCACAAACTCGTTGAACTCGATATATATCTTCTTCTCCTTGAAGTTGGTGGCAAAATTTCCGGGTTCAATCTTCACGATTACCGGTGGCAAAGTATCCTTCGGGCCTCCGTCAGGGGTCATAATATTGGCACAACGAGAGAAGAATGCCCCTCCAAACAGGAGCAATACCGCTGTGCGCAGAGCTATTTTGCAATTCTTTGTCATCTCTTACTCGTTCTCATCGTTTGCGGGCGGAGTTGCTGGCGCTTCGGGAGCAACCACCGTCCATTTGTAACCATCTTTCGACCCCTCGGTATATTCGCCCGTCTTCCACTTGTGGAAGATGAGGGTCAGGTAGGTGTATGTCAAGTTCTCCGCCTCGGCCTTGCGGTAGTTGTAGGCGAACATCTGCGCCTCGGGATATACCACCACAACCAATGCCGGAGCCTTATCCTGGAATATCGATAGGTAGTTCGTTGTTGAGCCCTCGGCCGACCACACCTCGCTCTCGCCATTCGGCTCGGAGAGTTTTTCGCCCGTTTCGAGGTTGGTTATTATCTTGTTGGCTGCATCCTCATACGAAGCCACAGTCCAATTCTCCTTCTCGGTGTAGTAGATATAGGCATAGCAACCCTCGGCTGCCAATCGCTCGCCACCCGACTCAGCCTCAACAAGCGTCTTTATTCGCAAGGTGGTGTCGGTGGTCACCTTCTTGAAGCAACCCGTAAGCGCCAACATCGCCACCAAGGCAAAAGCCATATTTCTGAAAACTCTAACCATAAATCTTCTCTATCTTCTCCGCCAGCTGCTCCTTGCTGCACTGCAACAACTCGCAAGTTGGCGTAATAACAAATTCTCGCTCCATAATCAGCGGATGCGGAACACTCAAACGCTCGGTCGAGATATGCTCCTCGTCGTAGAAGAGGATATCCAAGTCGAGAGTTCTCGAACAGTATCTCGCTCCTCTCTCCGCCTTCTCCCTCATCTCCGCCTCTCGGTTGCGCCCGAGCAGAGCCTCAACCTCCTGCAATACATCGAGCAACTCCTCCGCTTTAAGTTCGGTCAGAACCTCCCAAGCGGCATTTGTAAAGAGCATCTTGCTCTCGAAGCCCCACGCCTTGGTCGAGTAGTTCTGCGACCTGCCGACAACCTCGACACCTCGTTCGGCAAGCAGTCGCTCCGCCTCGACAAAACGAGCCGCAACATCGCCAATATTACCCCCTGCCAAAACTATCGCTAGGTGCATCACTTTCCAAAGTTTATGTAGCGACTTGTAGCCAACGCAAAGTACGAAAATACGATGCGAGGGTCGCCATTCTGTCGGAGTCGTCGCATAGCCTCCTCCAACAACTCCAAAATTGGCTCGATATTCTCCGAGCCGATATAGGGCGAAAACTTCGAACAGAACTCCGCCTCCTCGCCCCAGAGGTACGATGCTTCCTTCACGCCTGCGTGAGTTATGTACGCCTCACGCAACAAGCGTGCGAAGTCGGTCATCAACCCCATCTGTCGCTCACGAGAGAGCGATGCCACCTCGTCGGCCCACGCCAAAAGTTCGAGGTGCTTATTCAGGTAGCAGTGGCGCATCATTGTGCGAAAGAGGTTGAAATTCTCACTCTTTATCTCGTCTTCCTCACCCGAGAGCAACTGCTGCAACTGCAACAGGTCGCCACACGCCAAGCGGGCCATATTGCGCACCTCCGCCTCGTCGGTAACGCCGTGTCGGCGAATTTCTGTTGTTAAATCCTCTGCCGAAAGGCGTGGTACGGTAACCTCCTGTGTGCGGGAGAATATTGTACCCAAAATCTTGTCGGGTTGCTCCGCCACGAGGATAAAAATTGTATCCTCCCACGGCTCCTCCAAGATTTTGAGAATCATATTTGCCGCCCTTTCGTTCATCGTCTCGGGCAGCCAAATAAGCATAGTCTTATACTTCGATGCGAAGGACTTGAACGAGAGTTTGCGAATCATCTCCTCTGCCTCACGCACCGCAATTGCACCCTTCAAGGTCTTGCCCAAGTCGAGCGAGTCATACCACTGCTGCGCCGAGAAGTAACCACCCGTGCGCTCGAACAGCGCTCTGAATTCGTCGATAAAGTCGTTTGCCACAAGACCGTTTGTCGGCTTCTTGCCCTGCTTGTTCACAGGGAATACCAAGTGAAGGTCGGGGTGAGCCAACTTCTCGATCTGTCGGCACGACGGACACTCGCCACACGAGTCGCCATCATGGCGAGCAGTGCAGTGGAGATACTGCGTATATGCCAACGCCAACGGAAGTGTGCCCGAGCCTGCCGCACCCACAAAGAGTTGTGCGTGGCTGATACGACCGCCATCAATACCCGCTGCGAGTCGTCGTTTTAGCTCGGTATGCCCCTTTATATCGCAAAATCTCATCGCTTTCCTCTCCTCAAAATATGGTTAAACATCGCTCGCAAATCTATCTTCTCACGCCATACGGCATAGCATAAATAGAGAACGATAAATGCGGTCGAAAGTGTATATTGCAACAACTCATTCGGCATCTCTATCCACTCCGCCACAAAGAATATCGCCAATGCCAAAACGATATACTCCACCATTCTGCCGAACTGGTATGGCGTAGGATAGTACAACCTGTTCAGTACAATGCTCACCGCCACCATCACTGCCTCGGCTGCAAAGCGACTCCAAGCGGCACCATAGTAGCCGAGTTGCGGAATGAGCAACACGCCAAAGCCCACCGAAGCGACCAAGTCCGTGAGGGTTATCCACAAGGCGAACTTGGTCTTCTCCTCTCGCTTGTACCAGAATGAGAGGTTGAGCCATACGCCACTCAGCACATTTGCACCGAGCACCACCGGCAGAATATGTATTCCCTCTCGGAAGTTGCGACCTACAATCAGCGCAAAGATATCACGATAGAGGGCGATGCCGAGGAAGATAAACATCGACACCATAACAAAGTACTTCAATGCCGCAGCATTCATCGCCTTGAACTCATCCTTGCGGTAGTTTGCCAAGAAGAATGGCTCGGCTGCCAAGCGATACATCTGCGTAAAGAGGGTCATCACCACGGCAATCTTGGTAATTGCGCCATAGATGCCGAGTTGAGCCAACGACCTCGCCGGAACGAGGTACTTGATAAGTTGGCGGTCGATAAATTCGTTTGCCGTACCCGCAATGCCTGACAAGAGCAACGGCAACGAGTAGCCGAAAATCAGGAGCAATAACGCCCAATCAATTCGCAACGATATACGCCCCGATGCAGCGACCACCGCCACGAGGGTTATGGTGCTTGCCACGAGATTAGCGATAAATGCCCAACCTACGCCAAATGCCGAGTCGAACAAACCTACCGCCCAGAATACCACTGCCAAGCCAACCTGCAAGACGATATTGAAGAGTTTGAGCGACACGAAGGTCAAAGCCTTGCCTTGCTCACGCAGTCGTGCAAACGGAATGCACGCCGCAACATCCATCATAACAATCGCCGCCACGGTAACCACATAGAGTGGGTTAGCCTTGTAGACCTCGCCCATCAAAGCCGAAACCTCGTTGCGGAACAACGCAACAACAGCAAAGAAGAGCAACGCAGCCAACGATGTTATGCCCCAAGTGGTAGCAAAGAGTTTGCGTTTGTTCTGCTCGACATTGCCACCCTCCGACTCCGCCTTTGCAGCGAAGCGGAAGTAGCTCGACTCCATACCCATCGTGAGCACAACGAGTGCAAACGGAATCAAGGCATAGACATCGGTGATAATGCCATACGACTCGACACCGAAGATACGGGTATAGAATGGTGTCAGCAGATAGCTCAGCATTCTGCCGAGTATGGTGCTGATACCATAGATTGCCGTCTGTTTTGCGAGTTTTTCGAGCATAGCTTCACGCATATGTGCGTATGCGCACACATACCAAGTTGCAAAGATAGAAAAAACTTTTAGTTTTTCTATCCAAAAGGCAAGATTTCGGAATTAAATAATATTTTTTGCTATCTTTGTGGAAATTTAGGAACCATATAAACGATGAAGGCAGACCAAAGGCTACAATCTATCGACGCTTTGCGAGGCTTCGATATGCTCTTTATTATGGGTTTCTCGGGAGTAGTTGTTGCGCTTTGTTCGCTCTTCCCAAACGGAGCCGATTGTTGGCTTGCACAGACAATGCACCATGTCGATTGGCACGGCTTTGCCCACCACGACACCATCTTTCCACTGTTCCTCTTTCTGGCGGGCTTGTCGTTTCCGTTCTCCTACGCCAAGCAGTGCTCGACGGGGGCTACTCGCAGTCAGATCTATCTGAAAATTGTACGCCGTGCAGCGATTCTCATTCTGTTCGGACTCATCTACAACGGACTCCTCAAATTCGACTTCGAAAATCTGCGAGTATGCAGCGTTTTGGGGCGCATCGGTATTGCTTGGGCAGTAGCGGCGGTACTCTATATAAACTTCGGTTGGAAGGCTCGTGCCACAATTTGCGGTGTGATATTGTTGGGTTATTGGCTTGTTGTGGGATATATCCCTGCGCCCGATGTCGAGGGTGCCGACCCACTATCGATGCAGGGCTCGATAGTTGGCTACATCGACCGCCTTATCACCCCTGGCAAACTATATAGGGATAACATATTCGACCCCGAGGGGCTATTTTCGACCACTCCTGCTATCGTAACCGCCCTGCTCGGTATCTTCACAGGCGAGTATATCCGCAGTGAAAAACACTCGGGTAAGCGCAAGGTGCTGACGATGTTCGTGGCGGCGGTCGCAATGTTGGCAGTAGGTCTATTGTGGGGCATCGTCTTCCCGATTAACAAGAGTTTATGGACAAGCTCATTCGTATTGGTGGTGGGCGCTTACAGCCTTGCGATATTTGCTTTGTTCTACTACCTGATTGATGTGCGAGGATGGAGCCGATGGTCGTTCCCGTTGCAGGTTATAGGCGTAAACTCCATAACAATCTATATGGCGCAGAAGCTCTTTTCGTTCAGTCACACCAACAAATTTTTGCTCGGTGGGTTGGCAAACGCCCTGCCCGAGGAGTGGGGAGCGCGCCTGCTCAAAGTGGGATATGTGGCGATATGC
>JAFVVS010000027.1 GCA_017502025.1 Alistipes sp.
AAACAATTTTTTCGGGCAAAGAAAAAATTTTAATTAAAAATTAAAAAACGGGATGGGGGAGGAGAGGGTGAACGGGAGGGTAAGTTCGGGGCGTTAGGGGCGTTAGGGGTTGTTAGGGGTTGTTAGAGGAAGTTAGGGGCGATAGAGAATTTAGGGAATATAGGGAGAATAGGGAGAATAGGGAATTTAGTGATTGTTGCTTATTGCTTTCTCTAAACTCTCTAAACTCCCTAAACTCACTAAACTCCCTAAACTACTCACTACTCTCTACTCTCACCTTCGGAGTTGAGAGTTGAGAGTTGGCGCAAGTTTTAATAAGGGCAAGTAAAGGCAAGTAAGGGCTATTAAGGGCAAGTAAGGGTCTGCGCCTTCTTTACTAGCCGTTACTAGCCCTTACTAGCCCTTAACAACCCTTATCCTGTTGCGCCTTGATGCCCTTCGGAGTCCGCAAAACTAAAAAAACCTCCTGCGCTCCCCTAACGACCCTAACGCCTCTAACGACCCTAATTTTCTTGCGCCGTGATGCCCCTCGGAGTCCGCAAAACTAAAAAACCTCCTGCGCACCCCTAACGACCCTAACGCCTCTAACGACCCTAATTTTCTTGCGCCCCCCGCACTCCCCAATCTTATCGTTTTTCGATAACACCACCATTTCCATTTATCGTTTTTCGATAATGTCAGCAATTTTTTATATTGCAAAATCGCAAGTTTTCCGCTTTCCGCTTTCCGTTTTCCGTTTTTTTCTCTAATTTTGCGACATCACAAGCAAAACAGAAAAGTTATGTCGTTACTACGATTTAAGATGTTCGAGAAGGCTCTCGACCACAAGCCCGTAGAGGTGAAAGCCCCGGCACAAAATCCATCGGACTACTTTGGAGTTATGGTTTTCGGTCGTGCGCAGATGCGCAAGTATCTCAACAAGCAGATCTACGAGTCGCTGCTCGACACCATCGAGAACAATACCCCACTCTCGGCAGATATTGCCGATGCAGTAGCAGCAGGAATGCGTCAGTGGGCATTGGAGAATGGTGCAGACCACTATTGCCATTGGTTTCAGCCACTTACAGGCGGAACAGCCGAGAAGCACGATTCGTTCTCGGAGCCTGACGGCACGGGAGGTATGCTCGAAGAGTTCTCGGGCAAGGTGCTTGTTCAGCAGGAGCCTGACGCTTCGTCGTTCCCGAGTGGCGGTATCCGCAACACCTTCGAGGCACGAGGTTACTCGGCGTGGGACCCTACATCGCCAGCATTCATCGTAGATACGACGCTCTGCATCCCTACCGTATTTATATCGTACACGGGTGAGGCATTGGACTACAAGACCCCTCTGCTCCGTTCGATTACCGCAGTGTCGAATGCTGCAACCGAGGTGTGCAAATACTTCGACCGCAGTGTCGAGCGAGTAAAGGTATTCCTCGGCTGGGAGCAGGAGTACTTCTTGGTTGATGATGCTCTCTGGTCGGCACGCCCCGACCTTGTGCAGACAGGTCGCACCCTTATGGGTCACGAGTCGGCAAAGAATCAGCAGCTCGACGACCACTACTTCGGTGCTATTCCGCAGCGAGTGCTCGCCTTTATGCGTGACTTGGAGTATGAGTGTTTGAAGCTCGGTATTCCGTTGAAGACTCGCCACAACGAGGTTGCGCCAAACCAATTCGAGTTGGCACCAATATACGAGGAGGCAAACCTCGCAAACGACCACAATCAGCTCTTGATGACCATTATGGGCAAGGTTGCTACACGCCACCACTTCCGTGTCTTGTTGCACGAGAAGCCATTCAAGGGCATCAACGGCTCGGGTAAGCACAACAATTGGTCGCTCGGAACAGATACAAGCGTAAATCTCCTCAAACCAGGTCGCACAGCATTCGAGAATTTGCAGTTTATGACCTTCCTTGTCAATGCCATATCTGCCGTATATCGCCACAACGGATTGTTGAAGGCGTCGGTGATGAGCGCATCGAACGAGCATCGTTTGGGTGCAGGCGAGGCTCCTCCGACAATTATCTCGACATTCCTCGGAACACAGATTTCGGAGGTGCTCGACAAGATGGAGTCGGCAAATGGCAGCGAGGATATCCGCTTCGACTCGAAGAATGTCTTCCGTATGGGTGGTTTGACACAGATTCCGTCGCTCTTGCTCGACAATACCGACCGCAACCGCACCTCGCCGTTTGCCTTTACGGGTAATCGTTTTGAGTTCCGTGCCGTAGGCTCATCGGACAACTGCGCCGATGCGATGATTGTACTCAATACCGCTATGGCAGAGTCACTTATCGACTTCCGCAAGAGGGTTGATGCACGCATCGCCAAGGGCGAGAAGAAGGATAAGGCGATATACGAGGTGTTGCGTGAGTTGATTCGTGAGTGCAAGGCCATCCGCTTCGACGGCAATGGCTACTCCGACGAGTGGCGCAAGGAGGCGGAGAGCCGTGGTTTGGATTGCGAGACATCGGCACCACTCGTACTCGACCGCTACCTCGACAAGGAGAGCATCGACCTCTTCTCGAAGTTGAATGTATATACCGCCAAGGAGTTGGAGGCTCGCACCGAGATTAAGTGGGAGCAGTATGTCAAGAAGATTCAGATCGAGGCTCGTGTGTTGGGCGAGTTGGCGATGAACCATATCGTACCTATCGCCTCTCGCTACGAGGATATCTTGCTCGACAAGGTGTGGAAGATGCGCCAGATAGGTATGCAGTCGAATAGCGACGAAGATTTAATTCGCCTTATTCAAAGACGCACAGCCCTTATCCAGCAGTTGGTTACCGATATGGTCGAGGCTCGCAAGGTGGCAAATGTGATTGAGAATACCCGCACCAAGGCTATCGCCTACCACGACACCGTAGCGGTATATTTCGACAAGATTCGCACCGAGATTGACAAGCTCGAAGAGGTTGTCGATGACCAAATTTGGACATTGCCTAAATATCGAGAAATATTGTTTGTGAAGTAGGCTATGTCGTTTAGAGGTAGATACCTATCGAAGATTCCCGAACTTTTGCGACTCGCTATGCCCGTAGCGTTGGCACAGCTCGGCTATATTGCCGTGCAGGTTGCCGATACGGCTATGGTGGGAGCATACGGAGGCGAGGATGCTGTGCCATTGGCGGCAGTATCCTTCGGCTCGACTGTTGCGTGGGTATTCACCTTCTTGTGTATGGGTCTTTCGATTGGTCTTACCCCTATCATCGGCGAGTTGTTCGTGCAGGGCGAGAAGCAACGAATGGCGAACTACCTCGAAACATCGCTCCTCTTCTACCCTATCTTCGGCTTGGCGTGTATGGCGTTGCAGATTGCAACCGAGCCACTACTCTACCACTTGGGGCAACCCGTAGAGGTGGTAGATATGGCTCTGCCCTACTACCGACTGATGGCATACTGTCTGCCATTTGCGATGTACTACGGCTCGTTCAAGCAGTTCTTGGAGGGCGTGGGCAACACCAAGTCGGCAATGATTGTTACAATCGCCACCAACATTCTAAATATAGTTCTCAACTATATATTTATATTTGGCAAGTGCGGTTTCGAGCCTATGGGTGTCTATGGCGCAGCTCTTTCGACACTCATTTCCCGAATTTTGAACCCTATTTTGCTCGGTGGATACTTTGTCTGCGCCAAGCAGTACCGAGAGTATATCACCCTCTTTTCCCGCAAGGCGAAACATTGGCGCAACTCGTTGCAGTTGCTCAAAATGGGACTTCCGATTTCGGGACAGATGGTGTTGGAGGCGCTGGCGTTTATCGTTACGGGAATTATGATGGGCTGGTTTGGCACCGAGGCTATCTCGGCAAATCAGATTGGCAACACCTACGGCAACTGCACCTTCCTGATGGTCTTGTCGCTCGGCTCGGCAACGACAATCTCCGTATCGCACGCCTTCGGTCGCAGAGATGTCAACGAGATTGCCGATGTGGTGCGCTCGACACTCTTAATGGCGGTGGTGTGGGGCGTGTGCGTGATTGCGACCTTCGTGTCGTTGCGCCACCTTATGCCGATGCTCTTTACCGAGAACGAGGCGGTAATTGTTCTTGCCTCGCAGATGCTCGTTCTCTACGGAGCGTTCCAACTTTCTGACGCTATGCAGTGTACCTTGGTAGGTATTTTGCGAGGTCTGCAACAGGTGCGCAGCATCGCCACAATCTCGTTTATCGCCTACATAGTGCTGAATATTCCGGTGGGATATTTTGTGGCTTTCAAGCTCGATATGGGCGCACCCGGACTTATCGTGGGCTATATTGTAGGACTCTCTGCCGCCGCCATTCTCTATGGCGCACAGGTTGCCCGCTATCTGCGCTATCTGCGAAAGATATCGTAGGTTTTTTGGGTGGGCTATTAGCCATTAGCTTTTAGCCATTAGCTTTTTTCTGCACAATTTTTCATACCACGGTTGCGTTTTATCGAAAAGTTTTCTTAAATTTGTAGAGGAGATTAGGGGCGTTAGAGGCGTTAGAGGCGTTAGAGGTTGTTAGAGGTTGTTAGAGGTTGTTAGAGGTTGTTAGAGGATTTAACGATATAGCTACCGCAGAGTGGTGCAAAATTTACAAAGCAAAGTCCTACAAAAAGGCAAAAAATTAGAATTGCTTTCGGAAATTTTGTGCCACGCAAGGAGACGAGAGCGGAGCATACTTTGAGGTATGTGAGCATCTCGGCTACCGCAGAGTGGTGCAAAAGTTACAAAGCAAAATAATTTTTTTATGGAAGTGTGGCATTATTGGGTGATAGTAGCCCTCGTATTCGTGATTGTAGAGATGTTCACAAGCGGTTTTGCAGTTATGTGCATCTCGATTGGTTGTATTTTTGGTGCAGTTGCTTCGGCACTCGATTGGGAGTTGAAGTGGCAGTTGCTGGTATTTGCGATTGGTACGGCATTGGCATTTATGACGGTGCGACCTTTGGTTTATAAGTTCTTCTACAAGAAGGGGCAGGAGGTTAAGACAAATGTCGAGGCATTGGTTGGCAGAAAGGCTATCGTTTTGGAGCGCATAGAGGGCGAATTGCACCCCGGCAGAGTGAAGGTCGATGGCGATGACTGGAAAGCCGTATCAACTGACACAGAGCCTATTGAGGTCGGTGCAGCCGTTGAGATAACCGCCATCAACAGCATAATCGTAACCGTCAAGAAATTGTAAAGAACTCAATTTTTAATTCTAAATTTTTAATTTTTAATTTAGGAAATAGTTATGGGAGCATTAGTGATTTTTGGAATTATCGCACTGATTGCGATACTCTATGTATTGGTAGGTTTCACTATCGTACAGCAGTCTGAAACCCGTGTTGTGGAGCGACTCGGTAAGTATCATCGCACATTGCAGTCGGGAATTAACTTTATTCTGCCTATTATCGACCGCGCACGACCTGTCTATTCACGCTACGAGCGCAACTCTATCGACGGCACTATCGTTGTGACAAAACTTTCGGACAGAATCGACCTTCGTGAGCAGGTTTACGACTTCCCGAAGCAGAGCGTTATTACGAAGGATAATGTAACGACCACAATCAACGCACTGCTCTACTTCCAGATTGTAGAGCCTGTAAAGGCGGTATACGAGATTGACAACCTGCCAAACGCTATCGAGAAGTTGACACAGACCACTCTCCGAAATGTGATTGGTGAGTTGGAGCTCGACGAGACTTTGACCTCTCGTGACACCATCAACTCGAAGTTGCGTGCCGTATTGGATGACGCTACAAACAAGTGGGGCGTAAAGGTCAATCGTGTTGAGTTGCAGGACATTACACCTCCGGAGTCGGTGCGTCGCTCGATGGAGCAGCAGATGCAGGCCGAGCGTGAGCGTCGTGCGAAGGTTTTGGAGGCTCGTGGTCAGAAGGAGGCTATGATTCTCAAATCGGAGGGAGAAAAGGAGTCGCAGATCAACCAGGCAGAGGCAGAGCGTCAGACACAGGTGTTGAAGGCACGAGGTGATGCCGATGCACGCATTTTGCAGGCTACTGCCGAGGCTGAGGCTATTCGCAAGGTGGCAGAGGCTATCGCTGCGACCAAGACCGACCCTGCAACATATATGTTGGTAAGTCGCTACATCGAGACTTTGAAGGAGATGGCGGCAGGTGGCGATTCGAAGTTGGTTTACTTGCCATACGAGTCGAGCAACTTGATGAGCGCACTCGGTGCTTTGACCGACCTCACAAAGAAATAGATTTCTTAATTGACAATTGATAATTGACAATTGACAATTAAGGTAATACCTTAAATAACAAATGCCGAGCAAATCGCTCGGCATTTTTCGTTATCGGCGGGTTACTTGTAGGGCTCGTTCCTCCTCTGCATCCTTTTCGAGAATATCGTCGCCCTCCCAATCGAACATCGGGAACTCTTTGCGCTCGCCAAGTTGGAAACGAGTATAGGTGATTGGCAAGCCACGGTCGAGATACATCTGCTCGTAGGCGGTCTTGACCGACAAGACCTCGTCAGCATAGCCCGAGCCATAGATATCGTTGTTCGCAACCTCGCACTCCAAGCCGAACTTCTCAATTACTGCCGAGGTGTAGGCGAAGAGGTGCTGCGAGTCGGTTTTGAGGTTTATCCAACCATCTTTTGCCAGCAACTTCGAATAGTACTCCAAGAAGATAGGCGCAGTCAAACGCTTCTTTGCTCGTTTGGTGCGCAGCTGAGGGTCGGGGAAGGTGATCCAAATCTCATCGACCTCGCCCTCGGCAAAGAGCGATGTGATAAACTCGATGCGGGCACGAAGGAAGCCTACATTGCCCATCTTGCGCTCGGTAGCTGTCTTTGCGCCACGCCAGATGCGTGCGCCCTTGATATCCACGCCAATAAAGTTCTTATCGGGGTTGCACTCGGCAAGCGCCACGGTATATTCGCCCTTACCGCAACCGAGTTCGAGAACTATCGGGTTGTCGTTGTGAAAGAAATCTCTGCGCCAATTGCCCTTCAACGGGTGGTCGGTGCGGAACATCTCCTCGAATGCAGGCTGAACAAAGCACTCGAAGGTGAGGTTTTCTGCAAATTTTCTGAGTTTATCTTTTCCCATAATTAAATTCTATTCCTATTGCCTCCACACCTCGCACCTCGGTTTGTGGCTCGAAGGTGAAGATATAGCCGCCTTTTTGGCTCAATAAAACATCGGTACGATAGGGCACGCTCTCGGTCGTAGCCACCGTCAATGCTGCACTCGGATGCGACAATCTCAACTCCACAACCTCCTCGAAATGGCGTTGATCGGGCGTTGTAATGCCGATTTTGAGCGGTAGTACCGCCTGCTTGAAGTTGTCGTTGTAGCGCAATGCGATAGCGAGATTGCGGAGCGAAAGTGTGTCGCTATTCTCGTAGGTAAGGCTCTCTGCCCCACTCCACGAGCGCATATCCACGCCCACCATAAGCGAGTTCTGCGGAGCAAGACAACTGTACATTGCCACTGCCACCACTGCCACCACGATACGCACCGCCAACTTCATCGCCTACTCCTGCTTTGGCTTGTTGTGGTTATTGTGATGATGTCGGTGAGGTCTGTGGTGATGACTACCCTGCTGACCGTTTTGGTTGCCCTGCTGTGCAGACTGACTATTTTGAGCGTTATTACTCTCGTCTTTAACCCTGCTATCGCAGGCTTTTCCTCCTTGCGGCTCGGCAAAGTGTGCAAGCACCCTCTGCTCTCGCTCCGCTGCGTCGGTTCGTCTCTCGTCTGATCTATTGCGATTCTTCTTCTTGCGCTTCTTCGCCTTGTCGAAACGGGTGATGCTATCCTCCTCTGTACGATATGTTGGCTCCTCCACCTGTGGCTCGTAGTCCTCGCCAAGAATAGACTCAACCTTACCGCCATTGCGATTTACCGCCAAAATCTCACGAACACGGGATACAGGAATGGTTACCAAGTTCGACATCGACTCCTTGCTTGTCGAGAAGGTCATCGTATGGGCAAGGATATCGCTCTTTACAAGGAAGTATTCGCCATCAATCGCCTGCAATGGCTCACGCAAGCGTGGCATCGAACGACGAGCGTCGGCATAAACATCGTACTCGTAGGTAAGGCAGCACTTCAACTTCGAGCACTGACCCGCCAACTTCAATGGATTGAGCGAGAGATCCTGCACTCGGGCTGCACCTGTGGTGACGCTTGTAAAGCTCGACACCCACGATGCACAGCAGAGCTCACGACCGCAAGCACCGATACCGCCGATGCGACCAGCCTCCTGGCGAGCGCCAATCTGCTTCATCTCGATGCGGATGTGGAACTGCTCGGCAAAGACCTTAATCAACTCACGGAAATCGACACGGCCATCGGCAATGTAGTAGAAAATCGCCTTAATCTTGTCGCCCTGGTACTCCACATCGCCAATCTTCATATCAAGACCCATATCAGCGGCGATTTGGCGTGAGCGAATCATCGTTTCGTGTTCGAGGGCGATAGCCTCCTGCCACTTCTCGATGTCGTATGGGCGTGCCTTGCGGTAGATCTTCTTGAACTCGCCATTCTGCGGGTTGAAGCCCAAACGCTTCATCTGGCGTGCCACCATATCGCCCGTAAGCGAGATGATACCGATGTCGTGACCAGGCGATGCCTCAACCGCTACGATATCGCCAACTTCGAGCTGTAAGTTGTTGACATTCTGATAGAACGAGCGACGAGTATTTTTGAAGCGCACCTCGAAAATATCGGTCGGGAAGTTGTCGGGATACTCCGAGAGCCAAGGCTCCTCGTGAAGACGGAAACAGCCACGAGCCTCCTTTGCGCAGGGCTCGCCCACTTCGTTTGTGCCGAATGCTACACCACGACCAACTTCGGGTTTATCATATTTTGTGTAATCCATAATTTCGCAAAAGTCAATATTTTGCCCAAAGATACAAATAAAAATTGAAAATTAAGGGTTGAGGATAAAAATAGTTTTTTGGGAGGGGCGTTGAGGAGACTTGGCTCACTTTGTTCGGTTTTGCCTTGTGATGGTTGATGACGAGGCTTGGCTCACTTCACTCCGCAAGCTGCGTTCCGTTTCGCCTTGCCTCGTGGCGCTATGAG
>JAFVVS010000028.1 GCA_017502025.1 Alistipes sp.
GTTGCGACGGTTGTGGTGCAGTACTACCTATTATACTATATGTATAAGCGAGAGATATTCTTAAAGGTATAGTATTTGCATTTTGAGTGGTTACACACTTAAAATATAAATACTATGCATCAGTCTATCACAATTCACGCAGAGGAGAACGGAAAGTTCGCCCTTGCAAAACCTCACGATTTGGAAAAACTCAACCCGAAGGAGCTATTGCTCTATTCGACGGCTCTTTGTGCGGGTATGACAACACTCTCGATAGCCAAGAAGGAGCGAGTGAAGTTGCAGAAGCTCGAAATTAAGATGTCGGGAGAACTCGATACCGAGAAGGTCGAGGGTAAGAGCCAATTTGTATCGTTTGATATCGCCTACAACATAGAGTGTAAGCATATCGACGAGCAGTCGAAGGTGTCGAATGCCGTGCGACTCGCAACCGATAAGTATTGCGGAGGGTTGGCAATGTTGCGCAAGATTGCACCTGTGTCGCACTCGATTTCGATTGTAAGCGTCGAGATGGATGAATAGCAAAAAAGGCGGTCGCACGACCGCCTTTGCTATTGTTTGCTCTGCCTACTATTTGTAGAAGAGTGTCGAGATTGACTGATAGTTGTGTACTCGCTCGATGCACTCTGCGATGATGTCGGCGCACGAAAGTACGGTGAACTTCGACAAATCCTTCTCTGGGTTGAGAGGAATAGTATCGGTTACGATAACCTCCTGCAATGCGCTCTCTGCGATGCGCTCGTAAGCCTTGCCCGACAATACAGGGTGGGTGATAGCTGCACGAACACTCTTTGCGCCACGCTCCATCAACATATTTGCAGCCATACAGATTGTACCTGCGGTGTCGATCATATCATCAACGATGAGGATGTTGCGACCCTCAACCTCGCCAATAGCGGTCATCGAGCCAACAATATTGGCCTTTGCACGCTCCTTGTGCGAGATGATGATTGGAGTTTCGAGCAACTTAGCATAGGTGCTTGCACGCTTTGCACCGCCCATATCAGGCGAAGCAATCGAGAGATCCTCGATACCGAGACTCTTGATGTAAGGGATGAAGATGCCGCTTGCATAGAGAGCATCAACAGGAACATCGAAGAAGCCCTGAATCTGGTCTGCGTGGAGGTCGAGTGTCATAACTCGGTCTGCGCCAGCCACCGAAAGCATATTTGCTACGAGAGCCGATGTGATTGGAACACGAGGACGGTCTTTGCGATCCTGGCGTGCCCAGCCGAAGTAAGGAATTACCGCTACAACCTTGTAAGCCGAAGCACGCTTTGCTGCGTCAATCATCATCAACAGCTCCATCAGATTGTCCGATTTAGGGAATGTTGATTGAATAATGAACACGGTGCAACCACGAATCGACTCGATGAAGTGCGGTTGGAACTCGCCGTCGCTGAACTCTACAACCTCGCACTCGCCGAGTGTGGTGCCGTATGCAGCAACGATTTTTTCTGCCAGGTAGCGTGATGCACGACCTGTGAAGAACTTAATTTTGTGGATAGCCATACTATAATAATTTATTTAAGTATAAGTTTCTTTGTTTATAGACGAAAGACGAGAGACGAAAGACGAAAGAAATTCAAAAAGGTGTTAATTGTCAAATAAATTTCCTTTAATTGTCAATTGTCAATTATCAATTGTCCATTTGAATAGGTGCAAAAATAGCAATTTTTGCGCTTATTCTGCGCTTTCTGCCAAAATGTTATTAACAAAAGTTAATATATCCTCTCTTCCTTGTCCGTTTTCGCTCGACGAAAGCAACATCGGAGGCAACTCCTCCCACTGCTCCGACAATCGCTTCTTGTAGGCTGTAACGCTGCGCTGTGTCTGCGTAGCCGACTGCTTGTCGCACTTGGTAAAGATGAGGGCAAAAGGCACGCCGCCCTCGCCCAACATCTCTATAAACTCCAAATCTATCTTTTGAGGCTCCAAGCGTGAGTCGATAAGCACGAAGAGAAAGTGCATCTTCTCGCACTTGAAGACATAGTCCAAGATGATCTTTGCGAAGGCTCCACGCTCCTTTTTCGAGGTGCGGGCATAGCCATAACCCGGCAAATCGACCAAATACCACTGTTTGTTGATAAGGAAGTGGTTTATCAGCTTGGTCTTACCCGGAGTAGCCGACACCTTTGCCAACCCCTTGTGACGGGTGAGCATATTTATGAGCGACGACTTTCCCACATTGCTTCGGCCGATGAAGGCGATATCCTTCAACGAATCCTTCGGCACCTGCGAGATGCGCTCCGACGAGCACTTAAATTCAGCCTTTGTAATCATCTGCTTGGGCTATTATTTTACCTCGGTAAGTTCGAGAATTACGCTCTTCCAATCGTTGGTAGGGCGAATCTCGCTGAGTGGCACATTCGACTTGAAACTCTTTGAGAGTTCAGGAATAACGATTCCCTCCTCCATCAACATCTTGCCACTTACGACCTTGCCATTGATGCGTACAGGCTTGCCCTCAACCTCTGGTGCAACCTCACGGATGCGATACTTGGCATCGGCCTTCAAGCCCTGCAAGCGGATGATAGGCTCTGCCATTTCACGCCAAACGAGGTGACGATATACGAATACTACGGCCTTGTCCTTTGCCTCGCTTGTATACATCAATGAAGTGAAGCTCTTGTCGCCATCGTAAGGCGAGATAAGGCGGTAGAGGTCGCCCTGCTGTACGATTGGGCGAATAACCTTGTACTCTGCGATAGCACGCTTTGCATACTCACGCTCCGAAGGGTTGAGCTTCGCAGGTACCATCTCCATACCGAGTCGGCACATCGAAGCTACATCGAAACGGAACTTGATAGGCACAAGACGCTGTGTATATTTGCTGTAAGCCGAGCCCACATGCGCAGCCAACATATTCGAAGGGAAGAAGTTGAGCGCACCCCACTGGATGTGAATACGGTGGTAAGCATCGGTCTGGTCGCTTGTCCACATCTCCTGGAAGTATGGCATAAAGCCATAGTTCATACGAGTACCACCCGAAGCGCAAAGCTGGATGATAAGGTCTGGATACTTCGCACGGATACGCTTCAAAATCTTTTCGAGAGCGAGGGTGAAGTCCACCTGCAAGTTCGACTGCAACGCCTTTGGCAAGTAGAGCGACGAGGCGTTGAACATCTCCATATTGTTATCCCACTTGATGTAATAAACATCTGGGTTTTCGGTGAGGATGTTATCAACAACGCTGAATACATGGTCCTGTACCTTCGGATTGGTCAAGTCGAGCAACATCTGACCACCGCCACGGCCATACGATGGCTCGAAATCGGGGTGACGCAACACCCAATCAGGGTGCTTCTCGTAGAGTTCGCTCTTAACATTTACCATCTCAGGCTCAATCCAAATACCGAACTTCATTCCGTTCTTGTGGGTAAGGTCAATGATTGGGCGGATGCCATTAGGCAACTTCGACTTTGCAATGCCCCAATCGCCAAGCGACGATACGCCATTGTTACGAGGGTATTTTGGTCCAAACCATCCGTCATCCACAACGAACATCTCACCGCCAAGCTTTGCAAAATCGGTAATCATACCATTTAAGTTCTCCTCGGTAGTGTCGAAGTGAACACCCTCCCACGAGTTGAGCAATACCTCACGCTGCTTTGTGCCGTCGAGGAGCTGATACTTGCGGGCCCAACGGTGGAGTGTGCGGGTTACACCACCCTTACCCTCGGTCGAATAAGCAAATACCATCTCTGGTGTTGCGAGCGACTGCTTTGCTGCCAAAGTGTAGTCGCTTGCAGCAGGGTTGATACCACCCATAAAGAGTGTTCTGGCTCTATTTTGGAGTGTGTTGTGGAACTCGAAGTGGAAGTTACCCATCCAAACGAGAGTACCTGCAACAACGGGGCAGTTGGTCTCGTCGAGACGACCATCCAAGCCGAGCATAAACGATGCATTCACATGCTTCGATACCTGCGAACCTGACTGTGTAGAGATAATCTTCACACCGTTCGAAAGTGGCTCGATATGCTCGTTAAACTCATTTTTTGATGTTCCGTCGAGGTGGAGCAATACGCAGTTGTCCGACTGAATTGGCAATACAGCCGAGAGATACTTCTGCAAAACGATAGGCTTCTTGCCCTCGTTGATGTACTCTGCGTTCATCTTCACGATGTCGCAGTCCGAGTATGCCGAGTAGTTCAACTTTACGGCAAGGGTTGGGTGCGCCACATCACGCAACAAGAACGAGAGGGTCGAAACGGTGCCCTCTTTGCTCTCGGTAACCTTTTCGAGTACGAGTTTTACGGCATTGTCGCCATCGTGCTGCTTTACGAGCGAAGCATACGGACGGTCGCAACGGGTACCAAACGCAGGATACGCCTCCTGACCGTTAATCATTCGACCTGCGCCACGAACATCGCTAACCTCGGCACGAGAGCCGTAGTAGCGGAACATTGGAGCCTCACCCTCCTTTGCGGAGATGATAAGCGTCGAATTAGGTGTAGAGATTGCGTAGTCTTTGGCATTTGCCGAGAATACAAGCGCAATTACGCCCAACGAGAGAAGAAATCTTTTCATTGTTTTGGGTTTGAAATAATATATTTTCCGCAAAGATAATAAAAACTCCTCAACAATGCATAAAAAGTAAAACTTTTTTGTATCTTTGCACCTTGTTATAAAATGGGCAAATGTGCCCATTGTGCAGTGAAAGAAAATTGAAAATAGAAATATACCAAAGATTATGAAAAAAGAATGGAATGATGTGAAGGAATTTCACGAAAAGTTTGGTCATCCGGTAGCAGAGCAGCCTGTGATGATTGCCAAGAAGCGTGCTTTGAGCCGTGCAAAGTGGATGAACGAGGAGGTTGCTGAGTTCTTGATTGCAGATGATATCTACGAGCAGGCAGACGCAATGATCGATTTGATGTACTTCGCTCTCGGCACAATGGTCGAGATGGGCTTGGAGGCTGACGAGTTGTTCGACATCGTGCAGAAGGCAAATATGGCAAAGTTGTGGCCAGACGGAAAACCACACTACAACCCTAAGGATAACAAAGTTATCAAGCCCGAGGGTTGGGAGGATCCAAAGCCGAAGATTAAGGCCTATATCGACTCGGTAATTGCAGCAAAGAGCAAGTAATAAAAAGACGATATTTGTCGTTTGTAAAGTGTATGAACATTGTCGAAGAGGTAATAGTTGAGTATCTGCGCTCTAATCGCAGATTGGTTATCCCCAACTTCGGAGCCTTTATGGCGAAGGAGTCGGGCGAGCGAATATTCTCGGGTCTGTTGCGTACAGACGATGGCGTGCTATCGTCGTTACTGAAAGCGAGAGGCTTGAACGAGATGGAGGCGGCTATTACAATCGACCGCTTCATCTTCGAGGTGCGCCACGAGCTGGAGCAGTATGGCTACTGCCGTTTGGGCGAGGTGGGAACACTCCGCATTGAGCCCGAAACAAAGGCTTTGCGTCTCTATCCGCCTGTGCATGGCGAGTTGCCAAAGCAGACTCCGTATGTTCCGAAACAAGTTTCGGAAACGGAAAGCGGAAAACGGAAAACGGAAAACGAGAAGAGCGAGTTTGAAGACGAGAGCAAGAGCGTAGGTGGCGAAAAGGAAACCCCTAACGCCTCTAACGCCCCTAATGCCCCTAAAAAACCTCGCAAGAAGGTCGACTTTGTGATGGTTGTGGCGGTGATAATTTTGTTGGTGGCGTTGCTGGGTATCGGCTATGGCTGGTATGTGTCGAATCTCGGTGTTGCCGACGACGATGCAGCAATGGATGCACTGCGAGTTGCTCCCGAACTGATAAATGAATAGAAAAAATGATGGATAATAGTGTATTACTCTCTGTAAAACAGCGATTTGGAATAATCGGTAACTCTCCACTGCTCAATCGTGCATTGGAGGTTGCTTTGCGAGTTGCTCCGACCGATTTGACCGTACTCGTTACGGGTGAAAGCGGTGTCGGTAAGGAGTTCTTTCCGCAGGTTATCCACGCCCATTCGGCACGCAAACACAACAAGTATGTTGCGGTAAACTGCGGTGCTATACCCGAGGGTACAATCGATTCGGAGTTGTTTGGTCACGAGAAGGGTGCCTTCACGGGTGCTATCGATGCTCGCAAGGGCTACTTCGAGGAGGCCGACGGAGGAACAATCTTCCTCGATGAGGTGGGCGAACTTCCGCTTGCCACACAGGTGCGTTTGTTGCGAGTGTTGCAGACGGGCGAGTTTATGCGTGTAGGCTCGGCAAAGGTGCAGAAGACCAATGTGCGAGTTGTAGCGGCTACAAACTCCAACCTTATGAAGGCTATTGCCGATGGTCGCTTCCGTGAGGATTTGTACTATCGACTCAATACGGTACCTATCGTTGTACCGGCACTGCGTGAACGACCAGAGGATATTCACCTCCTTTTCCGTCGCTTTGCATCGGATGTGGCATTGCAGTACAAGATGCCTGCAATTGCGCTGAACGAGGAGGCTCGTGCGCTGCTCGAAAACTACTATTGGCGTGGAAATATCCGCCAACTCAAAAATGTGGCAGAGCAGATTTCGGCTATCGAGGAGTCGAGAGATATCACACCGCAGATTTTGGCAAAATATCTCATCGATGAGAGTTCGGCCGCATCACCAAGCGTAACTCACTCGGCAAAGATGGAGGATATGAACTCCGAGCGAGAGTTGCTCTACAAGATTTTGTTCGATATGCGTAGCGATATCAACGACTTGAAGCGTATGCTGGCAGACCTACATAGCGGCTACTCGTCGTATCGTACTACGCCAACCCATAGCGAGCCGAGCGAGGTGAAGGCGTTGTTGCCTCACACTCCTGTCGTATCGCCAATGGTGGAGGAGTATGCCGAGAGTGAGGTCGTGGAGGATGAGCCACGAGAGATTACCAAAGCAGATATGCAACGAGAGCAGATTATTAAGGCTCTGCGTCGCAATGGCGGAAGTCGTCGTGCTGCTGCTGCCGAGTTGTTTATGTCGGAACGCACGCTATACCGTAAAATCAAGGAACTGAATATCGAAGAGTAGATGAAAAAGATAGTATTTGCAATAATCGCTTTAATGCTCTTGGCGACAAGCGGTTGCACGGTTAAATATACTCTGTCGGGTGCTTCTATTCCACCCGATGCAAAGACCTTCTCGGTGGCATATTTCCCGAATAATGCACCGATGGTTGCGCCTATTTTGAGCTCGACGCTGACCGATGAATTGACTCAGCGTTTTGCAACCCGTACCCGCTTGGTGCAGGTGCCCGAGGGCGGTGACTTCGCATTCGAAGGTGAGATTGTGGGCTACACCTCGACCACCTCGTCGGTATCGAGTGGCGAGTTTGCACTCCAAAACCGTTTGACAATCACCGTTAAGGTGAATTTTACGAATGTCGTGGATGACAAGGCTTCGTTCAAGGCGAGAAGCTTCTCGGCATACGCTGACTACGACTCAACAAAGTTGCTCAACGAGGTTGAAAGCACACTTATCCCCGAGATTGTCGAGCAGCTCGTAACCGACATATTTATGGCTGCGGCATCGAATTGGTAACATAGAACTCCATCCTTTTATGACCGAAGAACAAATATCCGAACTCCTTGCAAAGTACCCTTGGTACGAGGCGGCACGAGTGGCGAAGTCTCAGAGTGCTCCGCAGCGTTATACTGTCGATGCCGAGAAGATTGCCGAGGAGAGCGAGGGCGAGATTATCAGTCGCTTCTTGCGCAAGGGCGACTATCGCATTGTAGCCCAAGAGGGCGAGGTCGAGGGCGATGTGCTCACCGAGGCGGAAATCGACGACGAAGATGACCTCGTAAGCGAGGAATTGGCAGAAATTTACCTCGCACAGGGGCTAAAAAGCGAGGCTGTTGAAATATATCGCAAATTAAGTTTGCTAAATTCGGAAAAAAGTGTTTACTTTGCCGAGAAAATCGAAAATATCGAGAATAATAATTAAAAAACAGATAGACTATGTACACATTTTTGATTGTATTGATTCTTATCGCAAGCATCTTGATGGTACTTGCAGTGTTGGTTCAGAACCCAAAGAGCGGTATGGCATCGAACTTTGGCGCATCGAATCAGGTTATGGGTGTTCGCCAGACAGCAGACTTCTTGGAGAAGTTTACTTGGGGTGCAGCCGTAGTAGTTTTGGTATTGTCGCTCCTCTCGACCATCTTCGTTGGCGGTAAGTTGAACGAGGCTGGCAAGTCGGGCGCAGCAGCTGACCTCGAAGCTCTCACCGCTCCTGCAACAGAGCAGACCGTAGAGATGCCTCAGGTAGAGGTTCCTGCAACCGAGACCCCTGCACAGAACTAATCCCTTCGAGGAGGGGGGGGTATAGACCGAGCGTTTGCTCGGTCTTTTTTTGTGCCCAATCGTCTCGTAGCACGATATTTGCCGTAGGTTGTAACTGAAACAAAAACGATACGGCTTATGAAACGCAAGATCTTAATCGCTACATCCATCCTCTTTGCGGTTGGAGTGTGCATCATCGGTTACACACGAGCAACCACCAAAACATCCTCCGAAAAGGCACAACAACGAGAACAACGCCATATCGAGCGTGAACAACGCCGTGCCCAGCGACAGGCGGAGTACGAGAAGTATATCGACTCGATAGTCTTGGCTCGCAACTATCAGTTCTCGCCACAGTCGATGCAGCAACAACCTGCCGGACAAATGCGACTGCTGAACAACCCCAATTTCGGCTTGCAAGTGTGGGGTAGCGAGGTCGATATCTTCCTACCTTATATAAAAGGTGTAACACCGCCATACTATACCGTGATGTTCAATTACACGATGCCGTCGGTCAATAAGTATATTACCGAGCAGACGCAGGAGGGGTGGCTTGTGACATTCACATCGTCGCTCTTTTCGGGCTCGGACTACGACTTCTCGCTCGAAATCTACACCTCGTCGGGCAGTGCTACGCTCACAATCTCCTCGCCTTGGTATCCCGATGTGCAGTATATTGGTGGAATTTCAGGTCTTAACTAACTATGATGCGATTGTTACTCCTTGTTGCAATGCTCTCGGTGGGTGTTGCAACACACGCTGCTGTCGGTGAAACGGATAGCTTGTCGCAGTTGTCGAGCGCAAAGGCTCGGCGTGAGGCTCGCAGGGCGGCGTATAGTGCCGAGATTGACGATATCGTTCGCTCTCGCAACTATATCTTTCGCCCTATAACGATGCAGAATGTGGTTATGGGCAATACTCACTCGATATATGCCTACTACCTCTTTCTGGGGCTTTCGGGCGATAAGGTGGTTCTGCATCTGCCGGTCGAATTCACCTCGTATGTGATTGATACGGTAAATCTCGACACCTTCGCCGAGGGCTACACCGCCACGCTCGACGGCTCGAATTGGCGCATAACTTTCGCCTTTATGAATGGTGCTGAGCGATGGTTTGCTGAGATATTTTTGTCGAACATTACGGGTCAGACTCGCCTTGCTTTGGTTACGCCCGAAGGCGTTATGCGCTACCTTGGAACGCTCGAAAGTGGTGCAACAATAAAGAAAAAGAGGAAAAAGTAGGTGGCGAAAAATGATATTTCACCACCTATACTTGCTTATACAATGCAGTCTATTCAGTTCTACGCATTATAGAGCTAAACTCCGACCAATACTCCGCTGTGAGGTAGGCATCATACGAGCCATACGGTACGTGTATGACGGCATCAGGGGCGATAAGGGTGAATGCCATATATCCGCCTGCAGGTGGCGTAGATGGCAAGCAGTAAACATCCTTGAGCAGGCTGCAAGCCCAAAAGGCGTACCAACCAAGTTCGGTAACACCCGTACCTATGGTTGCGGTGGTTAAGCCCTTACAATCACTAAATGCACTTTTGCCAATTGTGGTAACACTGCCCGGAATCTTCACGCTCTCTAATGAGTTACAACCCCGAAATGCGCCCTCTCCGATTGTGGTTAGGCTCTCGCCCCAGATTATGTTGGACAACTTTTTAGAGTTACCAAATGCGTTCATTCCGATAGACTCTACACTCTTGCCGATAACCACCTCTGTCAGCTCGTCGCACTCGCTAAATGCTTCCTCATCAATCGTTGTCACACCGTCGGGTATCACTACCTTTGTCAGCGAGTTACAAGAGTGGAATGACCACGAGCCAATGGTTTCGACGCTGTTGGGCAGGGTGACACTCGTAAATGCGCAGAAGCGGAAGGCGTTAAATCCTACCCTCGTTAAATCTCGGTCGAATGTTATGATTCCTACACCATCTTCGTAACTATTCGACACGATATTTGCTCCGAAGGTGAGTAGCTTATCCGAGGCATAAGGGTTGATTATCTGACCGTTGGCCGAGGTGTAGA
>JAFVVS010000029.1 GCA_017502025.1 Alistipes sp.
CTAAGACCGGTTGCGACTCGTTGGCTATCTCGATTGGTACTTCGCACGGTGCTTACAAGTTCACTCCTGAGCAGTGCACTATCGACCCACAGACCGGTCGCCTCGTACCACCACCATTGGCATTCGATGTTCTCGCAGCTATCGAGAAGGAGCTCCCTGGCTTCCCTATCGTACTCCACGGCTCTTCTTCGGTTCCACAGGAGGAGGTTGAGACTATCAACAAGTATGGCGGTGCATTGAAGGCTGCTGTAGGTATTCCTGAGGAGCAGCTCCGCAAGGCAGCTAAGTCGGCAGTTTGCAAGATCAACATCGACTCTGACTCTCGTCTTGCTATGACCGCAGCTATCCGTGAGGTATTCGGCACTAACCCTGCTGAGTTCGACCCTCGTAAGTACCTCGGCCCAGCTCGTGAGAATATGAAGAAGCAGTACATCCATAAGATTAAGAATGTACTCGGTTCTGACGGCAAGGCTGAATAATGCTTATTCTGTGTGGTGAATTTTGCACCACACTTCAATAACCGAGTTGCTCACATACGCCAAAGTATGCTGCGCACTCGGTTTTTTGTTTGGCACAAAATTCCCTCGCCCATAACAAGCATTCTTCAACCTTACAAGGCAGAGTGCGCAAGCTCACTCTGCTCTTGCCTTAATCGCAACCTTGCAACCATCTGCTTAAATTCCAATTTTTGGTATTCTTGGGATGGATTGCTTTTAGAGAATTTAGAGAAATTAGAGAGTTTAGGGAAATTAGAGAGTTTAGGGAACTATCCTTAAATTCTCTAATCTCATTAAACTCCCTATTCTCCCTATTCTCCCTATTGTCCCTACAAAAAAAAGTTGAGAGTCTTCAACTCTCAACTCTCAACTCACTCTTGTTTTTGCGCCATTACATCTTGCTGGGTATGATTTTTAATACCCGGCACTGTGTGTGGCAGTTCTCCACTCTCCACTCTTTTAGTTCTCCTCGAATACTCCCTTCGATATGCCTTTGCGCATACGAACGAGCCACTTTGCCTTTTGTGGTTGGAGTGTCAGGGTGTAGAACAGTGCCAACAATTTCGTGTAGCGTTGCTTTGCTTGTTCATCGGCAAACAGTTCCTGCTCGGTGCCATACTTCTCTGCACGAAGTCGCTTGCTTACACCCACACCATAGGACAATCTGTCGAAATACTCTGCGGTGAGCTTCTTGTCGGCAATATGGTGATATGCAATGGCGTGCGGAGTATATATGATTCGCTCGCCGAGATCACGAATACGCTCGAACAGCTCATTCTCCTCGCCACCAAACAACTCATTGCCCCTGCGACCAAGCGAGGTGTCGAAGTTACCATAGAGGTTGAAAACCTCACGGTTGAACGCCATATTTCCGCCCGTAGGCATAACCGAGCGAGTGATGGTTATAATCTCATTGCCCAAATCGAGTGGGTTGGCAATCATCTTCTCGGTGTAGTGCGACATCCACTTCGGACGAGCCGAGTCGTAGCGCACCTTCAATGCTCCGGCAGCGATAAATGCGCCGTGGTTTTGGAAGAGGTCGATATATGCCGATACGAAACCCTCATTGATGGTCTCGTCGTCGTCGATAAATGCCAAAATCTGACCCTTTGACTCAACGATACCGCGATTGCGGGCGTGAGATAGACCCTGCTGTGGTTCGTCGACCAAACGGATATTTATATCTGCGTGCTCCTTGGCGAATGCGGCAAATTGCTCGGCCGTATCGTCGGTGGAGTTGTTATTTACCACTACGCACTCCCAAATATTCTTGTCGGCATTCTGCTCAGATACCGAGAGGAGTGTGCGCATCAATGATGCAGAGTTGTTGTATGTTGATATTATAATTGACAATTCCATACCGCAAAGATAATATTTTTTGGCATATTATCGGTTTGCGAAGGGTGAATATTTAATAATTTCCCTTTTTTATGCGATATTATTACACTACGGCAGCACTATTATACCCCTTTACCGCCTGCGCAGAGCATTTTTGTCGGAACGATGCAGGCGTTTCGTTGTATCTCTGCTTGAAGAGTTTGATGAAGTGGGAGATATTGGCAAATCCGCATTCGATGCCAATCTCCGACACGGTGCGAGAGGTCGATGCCAACATAATTCTGGCTCGTTCGAGTCTCTGCTCTATTATCCAACGATGCGGTGGGGCGTTAAATAGTCGCTTAAACTCCTTCTTGAACGAGGTGAGCGAGCGGTTTGTAAATTCGGCAAGCGTATCGATTGATATGTCGTTGAAGAGATTGTCGTAGATGGTGCCGATGAAGTGCCCTGTTTCGATATCGGATGAGCGCAAGAGCTTTCGACGAATGCACCCATCCTCGCCCGATAGCAGCAGATAGATAAGCTCATTGATTTTGATGCGTTGTCCAATGTCGTTGTGCAACATACCGGTGTTGCGTAGCGAGATGTCGATGCCGACAAAGAAGTTGCGTAGGGCGGTTGCCGCCTTTGTGGCGATAAAATTGGTGGCTATACACTTCGAGCAGGAGTGGCGGGAGGTGTATGAGAGGTTGTAGTTGATGTGGAGTTTAACGATAGCTTGTTGCAACGATTCTGCCGAGAGGTAGAATGTAATCTGCTCGAAGCGACCGTTCGCACCTATCGTATTCTCCTCGTAATGGAAACCTGCATCGAGAATAAAGATATCACCCTCCTCGATAGCGTAGGAGTGGTCGTTGTGGTGGAGATACTTTGTGCCCGAGACGATATAGCCTATGGCAATGCGTGTAAGCGAGGTGGAGCGCACTCCCGAATTTTCACTCTCCGTAATCTTTACTACATCGGAGAGTTGTGCAGTTGGTGCCGAGGTGTTGATTTTGTTGTTCATTGTGTTCATTTGTGAAATGATTGAAAAATTAGTGCAATTGGTCCTATCCCGACCATTGCAACGCAAATATATTCCAAAGGTGTTAATTGATGATACATCGGCGACTTCCTGGCACAGAATTGTACTCAAATGGGGTATAAAAAGGTGAAAGTGGCTCAATTTTCGACCCGAAAAGGGGGAGTTGTAAAATTCTTTTATTACCTTTGTGATGCGTAAAGTTTTTCGTATGAAAGAGATAGTTGTTGAGTCGCTCGATGGGTTGAAAGAGGTCGCCGAGGCGGTTGTTGAGTCGCTCGATGGTCGCAATGTTGTGGCGTTTTGTGGTGCTATGGGTGCGGGTAAGACCACCCTTATTAGCGCAATTATGGAGCACCTTGGCTCCGATGATACCGTGACGAGTCCGACCTTTGCTCTTGTCAATCAGTATGGCACGGCGGCGGGCGAGGTGGTCTATCACTTCGACTTCTATCGTATAAACCGCATCGAGGAGGTTTTCGATATGGGCTATGAGGAGTACTTCTATTCGGGCGATTTGTGCCTTATAGAGTGGCCCGAACTTATCGAGGATCTGTTGCCCGAGGATGCAATGGTCGTGAGAATTGAGGTTCTCTCTCCGACCGAACGAAAATTTACTATAATATAAAATATAAGGTAGCCGATTTCGACTACCTTATATTTTTGTATGGTTGCAGTTGCCTACTCCAAACGGCGTGAGCCATCCGAGATAACTACATCGTAGATCTTTGGCTCGTGGCCATACTTTGCAGCGAACTCCTTCTTTGCAGTAGCAACGAAGTTGTCGTACAACTCCTCCTTAACGAGGTTGATGGTACAGCCGCCGAAGCCACCACCCATAATACGAGAGCCTGTTACACCGCACTTCTCTGCCAACTCAGCCAAGAAGTCGAGCTCCTCGCACGATACCTCGTAATCCTTCGACATACCCCAATGGGTCTGGTACATACGCTGACCTACGGTCTCGTAGTCGCCCTTGATGAGTGCGTCGCAAACATCCAATACACGCTGCTTCTCGCCGATTACATACTTAGCACGCTTGTAGTCCTCCTCCGAGATCTCGCCCTTTACACGCTCCAAGTCCTCGAACTCTGCATCACGCAAAGTCTCTACGCCGAGGTGTTTTGCAACTCGCTCGCACGACTCACGACGCTTGTTGTATGGCGAATCTACCAACTCGTGCTTAACAACCGAGTTTACGAGCAAGAGCTTGTAGCCCTGTGGGTCGAATGGGAAGTACTCGAACTCCATCGAACGGCAGTCAAGACGCATAAGGTTGCCCTTCTTGCCGAATACCGATGCGAACTGGTCCATAATACCGCAATTTACACCTACATAGTGGTGCTCGGTCATCTGTCCCACCTTTGCCAAGGCGAACTTGTCGATCTTGTTGTCAGCGAACATATCGTTGATAGCGTAAGCGAAGGTGCTCTCCAAAGCAGCCGACGACGACATACCTGCGCCGAGAGGTACATCACCTGCGAATGCGCAGTCGAAGCCCTTAACCTCTACGCCCAACTTTGCCATCTCACGGCATACACCGAAGATATACTTTGCCCAGCCCTGCTGTGGAGCATCCTCCTCGTTGAGACCGAACTCTGCCAACTCGTTCATATCGATAGAGTAGGCACGAACCTTGTCGAGTCCGTTCGGAAGAATTGCAGCTACGATACCGCAATCTACTGCACCCGGAAATACGAAACCGCCGTTGTAGTCGGTGTGCTCACCGATAAGGTTGATACGACCCGGCGAAGCATAAACGCCGCACTTGCCCTCGAAATGGTCGGCAAATGCCTTTTTTACCAAATTAATGTCCATAGTTTTTGAAATATTTTAGTGTGTTTAGGTTTTTCTATCCCCCAAAGATACAAATAAAATTCAAAATGCAGAATTCAAAATGCAGAATTATTTATTTGTTCGAGTTCTTCTTGTGATTACATTGCGATAATTGCCTCGGCAAGAGCGAGGTCGTTCGGGGTGGTGATTTTGATGTTGAGGTAGTCTCCCTCGCAGAGTGAAACCCTCTCGCCCGAAAACTCCACAACCGAAGCATCGTCGGTAAATTCCGCTCGGAACTCCGTGTCGTAGGCGGCACGCAGAACGGGTGCTGCGAATATCTGCGGAGTCTGCACAATGCGCAACGGAGTGCGGTCGATGATGTGCGAGGTATCGCCTTCGACCACTCGATACGAATCGACAGCCTTCACTACGGGTATTGCCGAGCCATTTTCGACGGCACAAGCCACTGTGCGGAGAATCAACACCTTTGTGGCGAATGGTCGGACACCATCCTGTACGGCAATCAAATCTACCGCATCGCTCAACGCCTCGATACCGTTTTTAACCGAGTAGAAACGCTCCTTTCCACCCTCGACCACCGAGTGTTTTGCCAC
>JAFVVS010000030.1 GCA_017502025.1 Alistipes sp.
AATCTTCCACGTAAGACCGAAGGTGAAGTACGAACCCTTGCCAAATGCCGTGCCATCAGGATTGGTGTTGCGACCTATATTATATGCATAGGCGGCATGTAGGCGCACATCGTGATTGCCACGACCACCAAGAGGGTAGTACTCGACACCACCACCCACACGTGTCATCTCCGTGCCCGGGAAGAGCCCCGAGGCGGTGACAGTATCCGAGTACGATATGGTGGACCTGTTTTGGATTCGCACAGACCGCCCAAGCGTGTTCACAAATGGTGGTATCAAAATTCAATATCAGAAGCAGGAATACACCTTCGAGGTGCTTACCGAGGAGGGTATGCCCGATATGGAGTGGCGTAGCCGTAACACAGGGCGTGAGTTCTTTGTCCGCTTTGACCCGCAGAAACTTGACCGTGCTATGCTCTACACCGAGACTCCTATGGGCTTACGCTTTGAGGCAATGGCATACCCATACCTCACAATACACCGAGCAATACAGGAGCAGCAGGAGGGCGAGATGGACTTTATCCGCTGGAACGATGAGGCAAATAAGCGTGAACGCATACGCCGACAGGTGGAGGCTCACGCCCTCGAAATGGAACATGGGGTGGCTCCTGAACAGTACGGATATCGTACCCCAGCAGCCAAAGGTATATCAGAGCGAGAATATGAGAAGCTCGCCGACTCTCTGGTAGTGGTACCAGCCGAGCAGAGAGTTGAGCCGATATCGTTGGGAGAATATACCAAGGCGGTCAGCAATATGGACTATGACCCTATGGCAGCATTGAACAGACTTTAATCAATTTTTTAGAGATATGACACAGCAATTATCACTCGAACAGAAACAGGCTATTTCGGAGAAGTTAGCCGAGTATGTTAGCCGTTACCCAAGTCAAGCCAAAGCAGCGAACTCGCTCAAAGGCACAAGTGCAGGAACAGTAAACGCCATCTTGAAGGGCAAGTTTGAGAACATCAGCGACGAGATGTTCTGCAATATACGCTCGCAAATTGAGTCGAACAAAGTCGATGGTTGGCAGTTGTGTGGTACCGCAGCGTTCAAAGATGTTAGCACCTTCCTTGAAGATGCCCAGCAGTACCAGAATGTATCGTGGATTGTAGGACCTGCGGGCATCGGTAAGACCACCGCAGCCACCATCTACGCACGAGGACACAAGAATGTGTTTTATCTGCCTTGCTCGGAGGATATGCACAAGTCGGACTTTGTGCGTGAGCTCGCCCGCAAGATTGGTATTCGTACCGAGGGCTTGACAGTGCGTGAGACCTTGGCCGCTATTACCGCCGAGCTGGTAACGCTCGACCACCCGCTACTCATCTTTGACGAGGGCGACAAACTGACCGACTCGGTAATGTACTATTATATCTCGCTCTACAATGCGTTGGAGGATAAGTGCGGTATGGTGTTCCTCTCAACCCCATACATCATAATGCGTATGCAGCGCGGCGTAGATAAAGACCGTAAGGGCTACGCTGAGATGTATTCTCGTATATGTCGCAAGTTCGTTACGCTGACCAAAGTGACCGAGTTTGAAGTCAGAGCTATCTGCATTGCCAATGGGCTCACCGCTGATGAGAACATCAACATGGTGGTAGCCGATGCAAAGTTGGCAGACTTCGATATTCGCCGAGTGAAAAAGGAGATTCACAAGCAGCTCCGCATATTGGCAGCATCACGACTCTAAAACACTATTCAAACACCGTTCAAACGCAATTCAAATGGCACGAACATTATCAGCAAAGCAGGTCCTCGCCAAGAAGTTCAAAACGCTGGAACTTGGGGGTGCGTGGGATAATTGCATCGGTCCGATAGGTCGTTCAGGCGTGGTGTTCTTTTGGGGCAATTCTGGTAATGGTAAGACCTCGGCAGTGGTGTTGTTCTGCAAAGCTCTTTGCAACCTCGGACTTCGAGGTATATACCTCTCCAAAGAGGAGGGAACAGACCTAACGATGCAGAACACCCTGCGCCGACTCGGTATGACTGACTGTGGCAGCAGGTTTCAGATAGACGGCAGGATGACGCTCGAAGAGTTGTCGGACCGCCTTGCAAAGCCCCGTTCTGCCGACTTCTGTGTCATCGACTCGGTGCAATGTACGCAGATGACCTATAAGCAGTTCTTGGAGTTCACAGCCCGCCATAAAAACAAACTCATTATTCTGGTCAGCCAAACCAAAGGACGAATGCCCGATGGTCGCCCAGCTGGTCGTATGATGTATGACGCATCGCTCAAAATATGGGTAGAGGGCTACAAGGCTTTCAGCAAAGGGCGCTTCATTGGACCGACAGGCGAATATACCATCTGGGAGGATGGAGCCAAGAGATATTGGGAAGGTAAAACACAAAAACGATAAGCTATGGGAATCAAAACAATTTATATCAGCGGCAAGATATCAGGGTTGCCGATTTCAGAAGTGATACACAAGTTCCAAGTGGCGTGTGCCAAGATTAAACGCTTCGGGTTAGAACCCAAGAACCCACTCGACAATGGTTTGCCTTGGGATGCAGCGTGGGAGGACCAGATGGGCAAGGATATTTCGATACTGCTTCGATGCGATGCCATATATCTCTTGCCTGATTATTTGGAAAGTGAGGGGGCACAGATTGAGTTGGCAGTGGCACGACAACGACAGATGCCCATATTCATTGATGCAACGATTACCCCAAAGAACCGCCCTGCAGGGGCAAAAGAATTAAAGCGCTATGAGTAAGAGAAAACGCAACTATTCAAGGTTTTACGCCTTGGCAAAGGAGAAGCACATTGACCTCGAACAGCACAAGGAGGTTCTGGTGTCGCAGTTCACTGATGGGCGTACTTCCTCACTGCGAGAGATGACCGCTGCCGAGTATGAGGATATGTGCGACTGCCTACAATCAGGCAAGCAGCGTGGGGAAAGCTATGAGGCATACAAAGAGCGATTGCGTAAAGCTCGCTCGGCAGCCTTGAACCGTATGCAACGCCTCGGTGTTGATACCTCAGATAAGACCTTTGCAGCAGTCAATGAGTTTTGTATGAACCCCCGCATATCAGGAAAGCCTTTTGGTCTCTTGACGGTAGATGAGTTGGGGGCTCTAATTCCGAAGCTCGAAGCGATACTACGCAAACCCAAGGCACGAGGCCCGATACCCGTATTTTTCAATCCTAATCAGTTGCCATGTTAGTATGAGTAAGCCAACTATTGAAATTGATTTTAATGGACCACAAGGCAATATCTTCTGCGTACTATTAGAGGCTAACAAGGCTATTGAGTGTCTTGCCTTTGCGGGAGGTTCATTGTCTATGAGAAATGCCACCCTTATCAACGCAGAGATGCGACACAAGGTATCAAAGGCTACAAGCTACAAAGATGCTCTAAACATCATAGAAGAGTATGTAACAATTAAACCGAAAGGAGGGTTGCCAATGAAGTAAGTGAGACATTGGGTGGTAAAGGCATATTAGCATTTTTTCCATGTGGTTGCAAGATAAAGAATTGCGATAGGGGTTCGACTCCCCAGCCACCCCCAAAGGAGTAACCGCCCGAAGGAATCGGGGGCTGCGTGGCAGAAGCAGCTTGCCCAGAGAGGGGTTCGACTCCCCTCTACTCCACAACTTAACCAAATTTTATAGTATTATGATTGATATTAAACAGTTATCCATCGGGGATTGGGTACAACACGGCACTAACCCCTGCAAAATTAGAAGTATTATCCGAAAAGCGGCCATATCTGATGATGAGGTTGTCTATGTGGTAGAACTCGCAGACCCGCAATTTGGCGATGTCTTTTCTGTTCGTTTATCCTCATTAAAGCCCTTGCCACTAAACGCTGACAGAATGGCGGCTATTGGGTTTGAGCACACAGATGCATCGTTGGCGAATTGGAGGATAATGATTGACGACTCCCATCGCATTGAAACAAGAGGTTTCTCGGAGGATTATTTGACCTTGTACTATGAACGATTGACCGATTGCGAGGAATGGGCAATAGTGGCTCAAATGGACTGTGAGAGCGTACACCACCTACAACGATTTGTAACGATGTGTAATATCCATAAAGAGATAAAACTATGATTGATATTAGAGAACTATCCATAGGCAATTGGGTTGGTATCCCTGTTGATACATTGGACTCCCATGTGTTGTGTGAGGATTTCGAGATTGCTCGTGGAATCGTAACAGGTCAAGTTACAAGATTAAGTGAGGATGGGGGTTATGTGGAACTACGAGTAGAAGGTAATAGGGGAATAATAATGCAAAACTCGTATTTAGAACCTATCCCTATTACTCGCGAGATGTTGGAGAGTAACGGGTTCTACGAAGCCTCTACTGACCATTGGGTTTGTTCCGCCCCTCACGCCTTTATAGCGGTAGGGTTAAAACAGGGGCAAGGTATTCAATGTGAAGTTGGTGAAGTAACATTGTTGTCCCAAGAATTAGTAGTTCATAGACTACAACAGGCAATTCGTCTTATGGGTGTTGATAAAGAGATAAAACTATGAAATGGACACACGAACCAATTAGAGGCACAGGTTACAATCAAGTGATGCTTGCCCTAACACCAGAGGAGGCTGGTATGATAGCCGAGGAGCTACGCCCTGTATTAAAGTCCCTCAAAAAGAAGTATGACCGCTTGGAGGACATTCGACAAAACGGGGATGCGACAACAAAGCAACTCGACAAGTGGACAATTCTGGGGGAGAAGATAGGAACAGTAGAACAATTTATAGACTTGATAGATGGATTCTATTAAACAGAGGGCAGAGGAGTATGCCCAGCGTATTAAAGAGGAACAGGAAGATGCATACATCTTTACCGATGCCGAGGTTTTGGTGGAGGAAGCGTATGAGGCGGGGGCAAGGGAGGAACGCAACGAACTATTGCGGTGGAGAGACCCCCGTGTAGAACTTCCCAAAGTTGGGGAAAATGTTTTAGTTAAGACAGGCGGAGAGTCCTATTTTGTTGGTTATTTAGATTTGTATAATTGCTTTTGCCAAATAACTAACACAGTGGAATTCCACACTGTAAATGAAGTTCTGGGGTGGAGATATATTGTAAACGAATAAACACGATTGGAATATGAAGAAGATTTTAGTTAGTGGGTGCGCCAACTGCCCTTATTTAATAGTTTGGCAAGATGGCGAGGACAAAGGTTTCGAGAGTATAAAGCATGGAGAATGTCGCCACCCATCGTTCAGCATCCACAAGGATTTACCTGCTGCGATAATGGGTAGGGCTGCGTTTTTGGAATTTGACCACACAAAAGACAACGAGCCTGTAAGTAATGTTAAGGCGTATGGAACCCCTCGCTGGTGCCCTCTCCCTAATGAAGAAGTCGAAGATAACTTATAAACTGATTGAGATATGATACAGTACACACAAGAAGATGTAGCCCGCCTGTTGGCGGACGAGCGAATCAGAGGAATTTACCTCTGCAACCTATTACTTGAAAAGTTAAAGAAGCAGCTACCTAACGCCAAGGGCGAGGTTAAGGCGAGCATCGGGCGAGCACATGGTATCCTGAATGGGTTGTTCTTTGACCTGATAGGCGGAACTATTACCAAGGACCGTAATTTTGATGAGCAGATTATGGCTCTTGTCAAGGCTGATTACAAGCTCCTCCCCGAACCCGAAGGCAAGCCTATCGATGCGCTTGTATTCCCAAGCGAGGAACAGACGATATCGGTTATCGATGACGAGGTATATGGCGGTGCCCACTGCTACCTCATTAGAGAGTGCCTCGGCTTTGTTGATGGCAAGACGCAGTACACCGACACCCAACAGGTAGTGCAGTTCGTACAAAAGAACGATGATGGTAGTGTCGTGCCCGGACTTCAATCGGAGCAGTTGGTTTTGGCGCTACTTGACCGACACCAGAAGTTGAACAACCGCTTCCCATCGGAGCAGAACGCCAAGATGGTAGAGGGCTTGCAAATGTTCCTTGATGCTTGCAAAGAGCGTGTTCAAGAGCGTATCGAGCGAGGTGTTATGGGTGAGCTTAAAAAGTAGCACCATGGGAGAGGAGAAAAACATCATCGGGCAGTTGTTTGTTAATGGGCAGCCTTTGCCAATTATCAAAGAGATAGATTACATTGAAACTCCGTACACTGATGACACAACGAGAGCTTAGAGAACTTGGCGATTTACTAAATGACTTCGATGAGTCTGATGATAAAATCAACCAACTTGAAAGTATATACTATTGGGTTAGGAAACAATATGAATTACAAAAGCACAAACTAAAAGATAAATAGTATGGATATCACAAAACTTACAGCAGAGCAACGCGCTGAACTGAAAGCGCAACTTGAGGCTGAGGAGCGTGCCGAGAAACAGAAACGCCAAGATGACATCGATGCCTACAAGCAGAGTGTCGATGAGTTTGTACGCACCACATTTGAGCGTATGAAGAAGGTTAGCGAGTTGATGAGGGAGGAGAAGAATACCGCGTTCACAGCGGCTGATACTATCATTGCCCTCAAAGATGAGTTGTATGATACCAAAACTGACCGACATAGTAATTCATTCACCTCGTCAGATGGTATGATATCTATTACCCTCGGTAGGCGCACCAACGATGGCTGGGATGATACGGTTAATGTAGGAGTCCAGAAGGTACACGACTTCTTCAAGTCGATGGCTCGTGATGAGGAGATGGCAGCCTTGACCGAGATGGTGATGTCGCTTCTTGCTCGTGATAAGAAGGGTAATCTGAAAGCGAGCCGAGTCCTCCAACTCCGAGAGGTTGCCCGTAAGTCAGGCTACTCGGACTTGATGGAGGCTGTTGATATTATCCAACAGGCATACAAACCTGTCGAGTCTGTTGAGTTTATTTCGGTGCAGTACAAAGACGAAAACGGGGTGAAACAGACTCTCCCGTTATCGCTTGCTTCAATGGAGAAGTAGAAGATTGATATTAAACAGAGGAGGGACGCACTTGCGCCCCTCCATCCGTCAAGAGTAGTCTTTCGACCAGAAGAATCATACCAATAATCATTGTAATGCCTCTATACCAGAAACAAAGGCAAGACAATGTACTTGAAAATAGCATAGGCTGTCCCAAATGACAAAAGAAAATTGTTCAATCTGGTCCAGAAAGAGGAGTTACTATTATTCACTCCAGCTTTAATGTCTAATTCAAAATCATTTCCTTGTTTTTTGATGTTTAGATTAAACATAAATTAATTATATTTTTTTATAAAAGTCAGGGATAGGAGGTCCCCAACCATCTTATTTTTAACAGGAGTTTTTAAGACCCCTGTTCACATAAACCTTAGTTTATGCTGTACAAAAGTAAATAGTTTTTTGCACAATAACTTAATTCTGTTAAGCAAATAGTGGGAATCTGTGCGATTCCCACTATTTTTGTATATTCTTATCACTACAAACCACCCCTAAAATGCCGAGAGGACGAAACAAAGAGTTAATCGACAAACGCAATGAAGCGTTGTGCCGCCGTTGGTACTATTGGACGGAGGTGCAACGACTGCGCTTTGACGATGCCATCAAGGTTCTCTCCGAGCAAGAGTTCTTTATCTCCGAGGAGCGAGTGATGTCTATTATCAGGCAGTTCTGCCGAGAGCACCCAGACGAGGGGATTAAACCGATGCCAAAGGTCAAGGTCCCGAAGCTGACCGCTGCCCAGCTCCGACTATTCTTTGGCGAGTAACTCTCGCTGCAAGAATTCAAAAACCGTTTCATATACTTTGAGGTTTCCCCCAACTGCATAATCTCGGCTCTTGATGCGGGTCATAGGACTCATTTTTGAATTGAGCTTGAACCCTTGAACCGCCCGGAACAACTGTCTCGCCTGTTCAGTCCTCTCCTCAATCTTGTGTTCAGTCGTTGAGTCAATATGGGTATCATCGTAACACTCCAACACTAACTTCAATGTTACCTGCGTGGAACCTGATTGTATTGTTGGGCGAACCGCTGATTCAGTAGTCCAATCGGTCTCATCGATGTTTATCAAAACCGCAGGAGCTATTACCGGATATTGGTCGTCCCTAAAATCTAATTGCCCATAGTCCTCATCGATATATCGGAGCTGTGGCATTTTCTCTTTGATGCGCTCCATAAGAGCTAATGTTATACTTTCCATAGTTCGTGTTATTTAAGTATTGCTTCAAGTCTCTTTTCTAATTCTGCTTGTAGAGCTGTGTCAAGTTCCCGGCTCTGCCCAATGAATTGGCGCTGTGGGATATGGATACGCAGATTTCTCTTTTTAGTCAGTGCGAGGCTTTTCCACATCTTTGCTTCTGCCGTCTCTTTGATTTTATACCCCTTTTTAGACGATTTGGCGGCTCCTTTTGCCGATGGTGGGTGTCCTGTTAGCTTGTAATACATAAACCAAGCGTAGCCCCTCATTTTGGGCGTTACTCTTGGCTGCACTGTTCCTCCCCAATTGTGAGTGGCAGCATAGGGTACATCATTAAGAATCTTGACACGATAATCAGATACAGAATTTCGCACACCTCGCATTAGTCGCCCACTTTGCAGAAGCGGTCCTTTGTTACTCATCGCCGACTTACCCCCTGACTGCTGGCGTTTGGTAATGGACCAAGGTTGAAGCCCCCCATTGACAAACCCACTTCTGCGGAAGTTTTCTTTGTAGTGCCTTATGGCTATGTTACCTGCAGCAACAGGCATTTCCCTACGCATTAGACGCTCTACTTGCTGTTGCTTCGCTTGAAGTTGCTTTTCGAGTTCTTTGATGTCCATTTGGCTGTCGTTCAAATGCCGTTCAAACATCGCTCAAACGGCGGTTATAAAATTATTCTTTCCAAAGTTTTGTATTTTGGAATGTTTTGTGCTATATTTGCACTCGAAGCGCTGGTAACAGCGTTGAGAAATACTCTCGTGGTGGGGCATGCACAGCCCGGAAATCCACGAGAGCATTTTTATTTTATTTGGATTATAAAGTAAGGTTGTTCATAGCCTTTTTTGATAACTTCGAATCCTAACACCCAAGTTTTCCCAGCGAATTCAAATTCATACCTATTGTAGCCGATAACACCTCGTTTTACCTTTTTTGCAATGTTTTTTGCATCAGTTGGGTCATCAGGATTCTTACCTTCTCCAAGTTCTGCCCATCTGATATGTTGTAATTGCTCTGGGTGTCGAGCAGCTTCAAGCAAGCACTGCTTACTTTGGACACTTCGAGTGTGCTTGTACGATTTCAAACATCGTTTGAGCGAAGGGTTGTTAAGTTGGAGTTTACCTGTGCAATGGCTATCTCCTACAGGGATAGGGATAAATGAATTTGTGTCAAATTCTGCTATAATCTGTTCCCTGATTTCATTATACGCTGCATCAAGTTCCTCTGCTGTTGCTTGGTGTGCTATCTTACGAGCCTTATCTATTGCCCTATTCACTTTCGCACATTGGTAGCAATCTTTATCCTTGTTTGTAAACAGAGATAGCTGGCCTTTGTTGAAGACACAGTTGCCACAACTATTAGGGAAATATGGATGATCGTCCGAGAATATGATGCCTGTTCTCGAAGGGTCCCCCACTAATCCCGCAGACGGCTTGGCAAGGGTTTGCCCACCGAGCCCGCTGTTATCAGTAACGGGCTTGTCTGTTGGAGCCAAGTCGCACTGACAGCCCCATTGGTCGCCCGGTTTGTGTTGCTGCCAAAAAGGATCGTCAATAGCCCATATATGATGATAGAACAGCATGTGCTCCTCTCGTGGTTTCATAGCCGTAGATGGCATCCATTCAAGGTTTGGCAACACATCTGCTTCTGCTCGGTACTGCATCATATCGGCTGCTTGTTGAGCTCTCTTGATAGCAGTATCATACTCTGTTCGTAGCCAATGCTCCACATGGTGTGATGTTATTGACTGCACATCTTCCTTGAATTGCTGGAACGACTTTGTTTCGCCATCTTCCCCGATGAGGCGTGAAGCGATATCACGCCCCATACGATGAGTCTTGAAGGCAGCGAATACCTCATTATTGCTACGCAGTTGGCGCATAAACTCTCCATCGGCTTCGCTTCCGGAAAAACCGATATCTGTCGCACTGTTGATAATACGATTTACCTCTTCGAGTAGATGCCCATCGAGGTCCTTGGAAACATCATATTTACGATAATAGATATTTCTTAAAGCCCGCTGCAGCACATCGGCGTTAAAAGAGAATCCACTACTTACCTCCCTATCGGCAGCATCTCGGTACAACTCATCAACTACCAATCTAAATCCGCCCCCGCGCTGTCGGGGGCTTCTCCAAAAAAACTGCGAAGACGGTCTATGAATTTGCGGTCTTCGTTTTTCTTGGAGGTTGATTTTTTGCCTTTGGACTCGGCACTCTCGTCTCCATCAGCGTCAGGGTCCTCGGTTTTATCCTCTTTTTTGCCCTCTCTGATAGCTGCGGCTGTTGCCTGTGCTTGCTCCTTGATTTGGTCGTAGTTATCAGGCTTTGGAATACCGAACTCCTCATATAGATAGTCATCGGATATAGGCAATCCCGCCTCCTGTTTCAGTCGGCAAACGATTGTAACCTGTTGTGCAGGATCCTTCTTCTTTGGAGGCACAAAAGCGAACTTACCGCCCTTGGTGTTGATACCGAGAGCGGCGAAGATGTCGCACACCTCATAGTTGAGAATGTCGAGGATCTGACGCTTAATGAAGAAGGTGATATCGACCTCGCCCTCCTGTTGTACAGTGCCGAGTGCTTGCGTACCTTTGTCGCCCGCCTCGGTGGTCAGGGTATTACCATTTACCGCCTTACTCATCTCATTGTTGCAATATGTAGCAAGCCCGCTATACATATCGCCAGCTCCCGAAACATTACCTGTCTGTATGAGGTTGATTTTGGTACCGTCAGGGTGGATTATGACACCAGCACCGCCCATACCGTAGATGTCCTCAATTAACTTTTCGCGAGCCTTCTCATCCCACGCATCATATGTACCCTCTCGGATAGGTCGCCCGAAAATTTCGGCGAGCTCTGCCCAATCGGACACATTGTTTCGTTTGAGGATTACCCAGAAGGCGCAGACTGCAAGGTCGCCGATTTGTCGAGGGTCACCAATATACAGCAGGTCGGAGAACTCCTCCCAGCTCTCGCCTCGGAGGTCTGTCGGGTTGCGGAGAATCGTGCGGTTGATTGGGTCCACATGTTCCCTTGGAATTAGGTCGTACTTAACCCAACCCTTCTCGTCTTTGTAGAATTGGAACAGCGAGCCCCCGACACCTTCCCACTCGTGGTCAATTAAGTCCTCAATAAAGTGGTTGAACCAAGGAGAATTGATATGCTCCTGCATCTGCTCATCAACCTCACCATCACGCAGGAACTGAATCGGCGTTGAAAGTATAGCAGCCTTCTGCTTGCGGAGTACCGCAAACAGATGGGAGTCTGTTTTGACATCTTTGTAGAGGTCGATGAGCTTCTTACGCTGGGGGTAGTCGATTAACTCCGCCTTGCGTATTGCTGTCATATACTCGGACACATCGAGTCCACCCCTGCGTGTCGGCTGGAGCACGATTGTCTGTGTCGGGGTGCGTCCTACGCTGCCACCCGATGTAATACGCTTATTTTGCTTCTTCTTTGCCATAGTTAGATGTTGTTATTTCGTTTCTTGTTACTGCGTACTTGGAACTGCGAGGAGTAGTCTTTGACCTCGCTTGCGACCTCTGGAAGTCCATCTACGGTGATATTCCCATCGCGTACTCCTTCGAGCCACTTGATGGCTCGCTCGTAGCGTTCAACACGAATCTCCGACATCATACGAGGGTTGTGTATGCAGAACAGGTGGTAGATGGTAATGTCGATAGCCATCATCAGCACCAGCTGGTGGCGTTGCTCCCCTTCGGCGGAGAAAATCTTGTCGCAGTCGTAGCGGCGGGACATATAGCCTCGCATCTCGGCTATTGCTCTATCCTCGACAACCTCTACAATAGTTGCATCGGAGCGAATAACCGCATCCAATATCTCTTGGTGTATGGAGGCGTTATAGTCCTCCGTAGTAATGAAGTTTGCCATTATTGTCTGTATTTATTGCGTTTTGCCATTGTCTTGTACGATGTAGTGTGTATAGGGTGCATCTGCCCGATCTTATCCTCTATAAAGCGATTGCCACCCTCCACGCAGTCCACACCGTCAGCGTGGAATTTGAGCGACATTGAGAAGAATTTGAACTCCTCGGCAAGCCCCTGCATATTCGGGTCGTTCTGCTCTGCCTCGTTGAGTACCAGCAAACCCTCACGGTTCATCGGTTCAAGGTTCGCCTCAATACGCAGAGCCTTGTCGGTCTTCCTTTTCTCATCAGGTATGACCGAGATATTGATGCCTAACTCCTTGCACTTGGCGGCTAACACCTTTTTGAACACCTGTTGGAAAAATGGGTCCTGCAGGGAGTTATTCTCCTGCACCAAATAGATGTTACGCTGCCCCTTCATAAGTGCGTGCAGGTACAGCGTGAAGTAGTGAGTTATAAACTCATCTGTGGTCATCTTGCCGAGAAAACCCTTGATGACATAGAGCGTGCGGTCCATCTTGCCAAGCAGCCACATCGCTTTGAGTGAACCCTTTTTGTTCTTGGCAGAGCCTTTTGCCTCCGAGGAGGTCGGGTCGGCATAGATGCACAGGAACGGGAACTTGCGTAGGGGTGGCACTTTGCCCCATTTAACAGAAGCGAAGATTTTACCCTCGACTACGGGGTTGTTGAAATACTCGCCCTGTGCTGCTTTGGTGCTAATCTTCGAGAGTATGCGGTCAATCATATCCTCGGTGTTCTTGGCTGGCCATGTACTCTTGCCCTCATCATCTCGGATATTGACTATATCCCAATGGTCGGCTTTTTCACCTGCTCGCATTACACAACAATCCTCGGCAATGATATTACCGCAGAACACGATTAGAGTCGGCTCTGATACTGAACGGGTAGGATATAAAGCGTGTTCCCACCAATCCCATTTCTTGTTCAGGACATCGGGGTTTAGACACGCTTCATCGGTGTCGAAGTCATCGACAAGTAGAATATCGGGGCGCTTGGCTTCATTACGAGCACCACGAGGTTTATCCCCAGCACCAAGTCCTATGAACAAAGCTCCTTGCTTGGTCTTAAATTGGCGCTCCGACCAATCGTCAATGCTCTGCTGTTCGCCATACAACTGTATGAGTCGGCGGTTACTTTCGAGGTTAGCACGATAAGGGGCAAGGAGTTTGGCGGCAGCCTCTTGTGTGGCAGCAGCCAACATTATAGTGTTCTTGCGCTTGGTCAGTACAAGATAGAGCACCACGAACATCACGATGGTGCTCTTTGCCAACTCTCGGCTCCACGATAGCACCTCAAACCACTCGGGGTTGTTAATGAGTCGTTTGATGGCTTTGATATGGAATGGGGCGAACTCTGCCTTGGCATAGTTAGGAAATAGGTATTTAATCCACTCAATGGGGTTTGCCTCCAATTTGATACGCAACTTCTCTACCTCGGCAGGTGATAGCGAGGTATCGATGGGAGTGTCGTTGTATATGGAGCGTTTCAGGTCCTCCCATTTGCGTAGGGCATCACGGTCTATCTGCTTCATAGGACTACATTAGGGAGTTAATAAATGAATCGAACAACTGCGTGAACTTCTTTGTCTGGTCGAGGTCGATGGGACGCAACCACGCAATAAATCGCTGTCCAACGCTGACAACATCGTGGATACCTGCATCGGTTTCCAACTTGTTGATGGCATTGGTCAGTTTGGAGATGGTGTCAGCCTCTTTCGGCGAAGCATAACGCTGCCCGTCCTCTCGCTGAAGAATGTTGTTGTTAATCTCTACAATTTGCTGTTGTAGTGCCTGAATTTGCCCCTCTCGGGTCATAGTAAGCGATGCCTTATGCTCGTGCCACTTGTCGGCTTTTGCCCAGCGAACAATGGTTTGACGGGATACGCCTACGGCGTCCGCAATCTCCTCCTGTGTTCGGTTTTCGTGTATGTACATTGACATCGCCCATTGGCGCTTCTGTTGTGAGGTCATATTATTCATAGTTTCGTGCTTTTGCTTTTGCAAATTTGACCTCTAATTAACTGATTGACAAATCAGAAAAACATCATAACACTTTGTGGCGTCATCATAACGCTGTAACTTGTTATGATGTTTTTGCGATTTGCAAAGTGCGTTTATAGCCCCCAATTTTGCACAAAACAAAACGCAAAATGGCAAACATATTCAATATCATTCCCGGTCCTCAGGAGGACACCTGTTGCATCTTGCTTTATGGCGAGATAGGCAACTATGCCGATGTAAGGGCAGAAGATGTCGTTGCCCAGCTGATGGAGGCAGAGCGCACATATAGCAAGATTGATGTGCGTATCAACTCTGTCGGTGGCGATGTATATACAGGCATCGCTATCTTCAACGCACTCCACCAATCAAAGGCGGACATCACTATCTATATCGACTGTATGGCGGCAAGTACCGCCTCGTTCATTGCGGGCTGTGGTAAGCCTGTAAAGATGAGTCGTTATGCTCGTATTATGATACATCGCCCGTCTGTAATTGTCAGTGCTAATGCTGATGAGTTGAAGGAGTATATCCAAACGCTGGAAGATATTGAGGATATCCTTTGCAGTATATACTCTGAGCGTACAGGTATGAGCGTGGAGGAGGTGCGTGCAAAGTATATGGACGGCGAGAACCATTGGCTGACTGCTGATGAGGCGTTGGCTATGGGGTTTGTCGATGCAATCTATGATGACCCCAACAAGGTCGAGGTCGTAGATACCCTTTCAGAACAGCAACTATGTGAGCGATATACTGCTCAATATCTTAATTCAATCAAGGTTTTATCTAACAAACACGAACAAATGATCGACAAAATCAAATCAAGACCTTCGTTCAGCGATTGTGCTGACGAAGTAGCTATTATGAACCGCATCGCCGAGATGGAGGCGAAGGCGGAGCAGTTGGAAGCCGTAACCAAAGAGCGTGATGCTTACAAGGAGAAGGCGGATGAGTATGAGCAGAAGGCAAAGGAGGCGGCGGAAGCTGCTATCGATGCCGAGGTGCAGACCGCTATCGATGAGGGCCGCATCGGGGAGGATCAGCGTGAGCACTATGTCGCTATGCTCCACACGGAGAAGGCTGACGATGCCCGTGCTATTCTTGCATCACAGAAGCCCAAACGCCGTGCAGCAACTATCATCGGCAAGGGTGGTGCACAGGTAACTGATGCGTGGGAGGCCCGTATGAATGAGATTCGTGAGGACCTCAAAAAGTAACAAAATAACAACAAAAAACAGTACAAACTATGGCAAACATTCAGACAGCTTATCAGGGTGAAGTTTTAGCAAAACTTCTCGTGAAAGCAACGACCAACAATGAGTTGGTAAAGCGTGGCCTTATCCACATTGAGCCTAATGTGCAGAAGGCATTTTACATTCCTCGCTTGAAGGCTGGCAAGTTCTTGCAGAAGCGCAAGGAGCAGCCTGAGGATGGCGACTCGAAGGGCTCGTTCAATATCGATGAGCGCAAGTTGGAGCCTGTGGACTTTATGGCGTTCACAACCTTCAATCCTCGCTCGTTTGAGAAGTTCTGGAAGCAGTGGCAGCCTACGGGCAACCTCGTATTCTCGGAGCTTCCTGCTGAGGCACAGGCAGCATTCCTCGAGGAGTTGGGTAAGGTCGTGGACTTTGAGCTCGGCTGGCACTTTATCAACGGTACCGCCGGTGAGGGTGAGGAGCAGTTCTTCAATGGTATTCTTACTCGTATCCTTGCCGATGGCGATGTAGTCAAGGCAGATGTGTCGGGTGCGGATACGATGATTCAGAAGTTGCGCAAGGTACACCGTGCAATTCCTAAGGCTCTCCGCAACCATCCCGGCTTGAAGTTCTTGATGTCTATTGAGGACTTTGATGCCTACGATGATGAGCTCACCGACCTCCATCACAAGGGTGCAGATCCTACTTCGAGCAATGTGGCTCGCTTCAAGAAGTACAACATCGAGCCGTTGGCAGATTGGCCTCAGGGCGTTATCGTAGCGACCATCGCAACGATGGATATCGACTCGAACCTCTGGGCAGCTGTAAATCTCGCAGACGACTTCGAGTGCGTGAAGATTGACCGCTTGACCAATGCCGGTGAGCGTTACTTCTTCAAGATGTTGATGAAGGCAGATACCAACATCGCATTCGGTGAGCACACCGTTCTTGCTGATTGGAGAGACGAACTCCCTGAGGCATAAGTCTAACCTTAAAACATAAACAGTATGAAGCTGAAAGTAGTAAAACAGTTCAAGGATAAGAACGACCACAAAACCATCTATCAGGTGGGTGATGTGATTAACATCAAGGAGGTTGAGCGAGTTACAAACCTCATCAAGCGCGACCTTTGTATCCCTGTTGAGGATGAGGAGAAGGAGGCTGCCACTGCTGAGGCGCAGCCAAAGACTGACCCCGCTGAGGAGAAGCCAAAGACTGATCCCGCTGAGGAGAAGCCAGAGACTGACCCCGCAGAGGAGCAGCCAAAGACTGATCCCGCTGAGGAGAAGCCAGAGACTGACCCCGCAGAGGAGCAGCCAAAGACTGACCCCGCTGAGGAGAAGCCAAAGCGTGGTACTCGCAAGTCAGGTAAAGCCGAGTCAAAGCAGGAGGAGTAGCGATGGCACAACTGAAACGCTTGGTAATACACTGCACCGACACCCCAGAGGGGCGCAAGGTGTCCTCTGACGATATTCGCAGTTGGCACACCTCGCCCACCTCACATGGTGGCAGAGGTTGGAAACAGGTCGGCTATACCGATATGTTCCACCTTGACGGAACTGTCGAGCGTTTGGTCAAGAACAACGAAGATGCGAATGTAGATCCGTGGGAGATTACAAATGGGGCAAAAGGGTACAATTCCACATCCCGGCACATTGTGTATGTAGGGGGTCGTGCTGCGACCTCCAAAACTCCCAAGGATACTCGCACCGAGGAACAGAAGGAGGCAATGAAGCAGTATGTACTCGACTTCCACCGCCGACACCCTGATGTTGCTATCGTTGGACACAATGCTCTATCCAACAATGCGTGCCCCTCATTTGATGTCCCTGCGTGGCTTCGTGAGATAGGTATCAACCAATAAAGATTGATGATATGGACTATGTAACACTGAAAGATGTTCTAATGTTTGTAGGGCTCTGTATCTCAAACATCGGCACTTGGTTTATCTCTCGCCGAAAGCAGAACAATGATTTTCTTGCAGAGTTGCAGAAGTCCATTGACCTACTGACAGAGAAGTACACTAAGGCTCTTGATGAGAATGTAACCCTCAAAGAGGATAATGCCAATCTACGCTCTGATAACGCCCAATTATTAGCGATTAAAAGGGAGTTAGCAGACAAAATTGACAAGCTGACAAAAAAGGTAGATTCATTAACAAAACAACTGAAAAACTATGAGAAAAACAATCAAGGGATTTCCCCTTACGCTACTGCTATTGCTCGCAGCACTTTGCCTGATGGCGTGCGGCTCGACCAAGGTGGCAACGACCTCGAAGTCCGAAGCGATGACCGAGGTAGTGCAGGAGGTCGCAAGTGCCGTAATTCAGGCAGAAACCGCACACGCCGAGCAGCAGTCCGTACAGCAGCAGGTGGAGACACAACTGACGACAACGAAGCAGGAGGAGTCGGAATCGGTACCTGCGGAGATGAGTTCACTGACGGTACCGACACAGAACCTCCTTGACCTGCCCGATGGAGCCTCCTACAATGCAAGTGAGGGGCGCTCAACGGTAAGTGCTACCCGCAAAGGTAATAATATCGTACTTGAAGGCAAGTGTGGCAGTCTTGAACGCCGAGTTAGGAGTTACGAGCAGACGGTGTTCCGACAATGTAGCACTATTGACTCTTTGACTAATGTAATCCTCGCCCAGCAAGACACAATCGCCAAATATGAGGCAGAAGAGGTCGCTCGCTCGGCAGTTACCGAGAAGGTCGAGCAGACGGTAAAGAAACCTTCAAATTGGCATAAGTGGCTGTTCGGAGGAGTTCTGCTCGGAGTGGCGTTGAGTATCGCCGCCTGTGTATTATGGAAACGCACCCGCTTTGGGTTAATTGTAAAAACAGTAATAAGTAAAATAACAAGACTATGGCAGAAGTAACAACACACGATGGTATGATCTACGGTCTCGAAGCGCTTGAATTCAAGGGTGCCGAGTTGGGTCTTATCAGCAACGAGGGTCTTGATTGGGGAGGTAGCGATCCTTCCACAGTCAAGGTGTGGGCAGCACAGAAGCGCAGCGCCCCTGTTAAAGAGATTGAGGAGAGTCCCGGAGAGGATGTTATCGAGTTCGACCTTATCGAGTTGAAACCTGCAAACCTCGAACAGGTAATGGGTGGTACGGTGTCAGCCGATGGCAAGCGTTGGGATGCACCTAAATCTCGTATCAAATTGGAGGGTGATGCTGTTATCCGCTCGGCTGACGGTTCGACTACTGAGATTAAGCGAGCATCGCTCGTAGCCAAGCCTAAGGGTAAGTTTGGCTACAACGATGTGTTCAAGATTCATTGTAAGCTCACTATCCTCGCCCCTGCGGATGACTCGTCGCCTTATGGCATTGACACCGAGCCTGACGCAACTCCCGAGGGCTAATCTGAACTACGATGAAAACCAATAACATCATCGAAAAGGAGGCAGCGGAGGCCCTACTTGACATTGGGGTTTCCCTGCCTTTTCTTAAAATACCATTTACTCGAAAGTATTTGCGAGTAACGATGAAACGACCTTGTTTGGGTAACCTGTTCCGCATAACACGCTTATACTTGACACTTGGCGTTACTTGTGAACAGATGCACGAATTCTCCAAGCACGAGGAGTTAGAGTTTATCGCTAAGCACGGCAAAATTATTACCAAAATGGTAGCATTGACGATCTGCCGAGGTCGTATTTCAGGCGTGTTATTCTCTGGCATTTTGGCTTGGCTGATGCGCTGTTTTATGGATGATAAATATCTATATGCAGCGGGGTTGCAGTTTATGCAATTACTCAGCGTAAAGTCTTTTATGCCTATTATCAAATCGGCACAGGTGACGAATCCGATGATGCCGAGGAAGAGCCAAGAAGCAAAGGGGAGTTAAAGACTCGACACGAGAACTCTCATAGCCCCTTTGGTATCGTGTGGCAGATAGCATCAGCGACAGGCTGGAGCACCCGCTATATTAAGTGGGGAGTGAATTATATAGTCCTTCGTATGATGTTAGCCGATGCCCCTCGATATGTAAAAGTAAAGAAAAACCAACCGACACCAAACGCAAAACAGCAGCGTTCAGTATCGGGATTTATCCAATCCAGAATTAAGAAACATAAGAAGTAAACAATATGGCAATGAAACCTGTTGAAATAGAATTCTTGATGAAAAATGACACCAAGACGGGATTTGCAGAGATTATGGCATCTTCGGCTTCGACAGACCAAAAGCTCGCAATGACTCAGGCTGTCATTGCCAGATTGAGGGAGGAGTTGGGTCGATTGCAGACACAGATGCAGTCGAATCCTACAATTGATAATAGTGCCAACATCGCCCAAGTGGAGCAGTTTATAACTGTTCTTGAAGGCTTGGAAGCACAAATTAAGGAGGCGGGGAATACTGCTACGAGTGTAGCAAGTAAAGTTCAGACAACTCCAATGACCCCAACCGATATCCCGAAGGCAACTCAATCCTTCAACGGGCTCAATATGAGTATCCAGCAGATTGCACGAGAGATGCCATCGTTGGCTATGGGTCCGCAGATGTTCTTTATGGCGATTTCTAACAACTTGCCCATCTTCGCAGATGCAGTATCCCGAGCCCGATTGGAATACGAGGCTCTTACCAAAGCTGGGCAGAAGGCTACGCCTGTGTGGAAACAGATAGCAACCTCCCTGTTCTCTTGGCAAACAGCTCTAACTACGGGTATAATGTTGTTAGTGATGTATGGCGATGAGATTGTTGATTGGGTTAGCTCTCTAATCAAAGGCGAGGAACAATTGACAGCCACAGAGAGAGCGCAGCGTGGTCTCTCGGAAGCAATCAAGGAGAGTGGCTATGGTATCGGTGATAAAATTGTTCTGCTTCGACAGTTGAGCGATGAGTGGATCACATTGGCAGACGATTTAGATGCTAAAAAGAAGTTTATCAAAGAAAATCAATCTGCCTTTGAAGACCTTGGAGTGGCAATCTCTGATGTGAATAGTGCAGAGAACCTAATGGTTGATTATACCGATGAGTTTATTGAAGCATTAAGACTTCGAGCCGAGGCAACGGCTGCAAATAAACTTGCTGCAGAAAAATATGAAGAAGCATTAATCGCTGAGTCAGAAGCGGAGAAATTAACCCAACAGCGTGCTGGTGTCGAACAATTTGGTTATACTGAGGTAAAAAAATGGGTGGATTACGATGGTCGCGAACATACAACGGGCGGTCATCGCTATGAAAGAAAGGAATATACTGATTTGACTGAGTCTATTTCTGCCCATACAGCTGTTGCTGATGCAGCCAGAGCCGAGGCAGATGCCTATTATGACATTGAAACAGCCTTAAAAAAGAAGGCAGCTGCCTTATTGGAGACTGCTGGGATAGAGGAAGATGACAATGACAATAAAGAGACCTCTGCAGAGTATGCGAAGCGTGAGCGAGAGCGTCGATTGCAGGAGGAGCGCCGTATGGCGAGGGAACTTCGCCAATTACGCTGGGATAACGAGCAATCGGAGATAGCCCAGATGGAGGATGGCACTGACAAACGCATCCGTCAAATAAAGTTGGACTATGAGAAAACAACTGCAGCCATCAGAGACCAAGAGACCGAATGGCGAGATGCCCAAAATGGGGCTGTAACTCCCGAGCAGAGCTCTGCGTTGGCGAGTGCTTATGCTAACGCCCAACAGGATATGCAAAATGCTATTGCTGCTGTTAATGAGGAGGAGGTTCAGAAGGGTCGTGAGAAGTTGAACGCATTGTTGGAGGAGTATCGAACATACGACCAACAGCGTAGGGACATCGATGCGGCATATCAGGCTGATTTGGCCATTCTGAATGAGGAGAAGGACCGACTTAGTAAGGCAGGGGAAGATACCTCAAATATCGAGGCTTCTATCCAAGCTCGTACTGACGCATATAGAGAGGATATTCAGGCTTTACAGTCGGAGATACTACAATCCACTGAGTTCTATGATAAACTGTTCTCAAATGTATCACAACGAGGATATGCGGCATTAAAAGACTTTTATGAGCGTGCCAAGGAGACCCTTGAAAATGCCCAGATGGGAACAGATGGGGTTACTATCGAGGTCCCCGTCAAACAGGCGGATGGTACTTTTGTAAAGAAAGCAGTTAAGGTAACTGTTGCTGAGTTCGAGAGGATGAAGCAGCAAGTGCTGGCAATACAAAAGGAGTTAGAGAAGAAGAACCCCTTTGCGGCATTTAAGACCTCTTGGACCGAGCTGATGACCGCAATGAAAAGCGGTGGAGATGTAACCGGTGGTTTGTCGAACCTAAACGCAAAGGGTAAGGAACTCACATCGACCATTAAGGGCTGGGGCGACTCCTTGGGTGCTGTTTTTGGCGAGGGTTTTAGCCAATCCATTAACGAGATGATGACAATGGTCGATGGCGTGATGGATATGGGCACAGGTATAGCCCAGATATTCTCGGGTGATATTGTCGGGGGTATCACAAGCACCCTCAGTGGTCTTGCGGCAATCATTGAGATGTTTGCCAGCTGGAAGGAGAAGAATGAAGCTCTGAAACGCGAAATGTATTTTGCCGAGATAGAGACCAATCGTGCTATTCGGGAGCGCAATCAGGAACTTGCTGTTGAGCGAGATACGATACAAGATATTATTACCAAGCAGGAGCTGCTCAATTGGCTGGTAGAAAAAGGCTTCTCAAAGCCATCCAGCGTGTCTGTTTGGGAGGCTCAATCGGCGGCTCTTGCCGAGTACCAGAAGAACCTCGAAGCTGAAATGTCGCAATACGATGAGCTTTGGGAAAAGTTACAGAGCAGCAACGCTTATTGGGAGTGGAGAGAGTCGTTATCGTGGGGCTCAGTAGAGCACTCTTTGCGTGGAATGTCAGCGGCGGAGATTGAGTTGTATTACAACCAAAATAAACTGTCTGATGCAGCCCGAGAATACTACGAGGCTTGGGTTGAGAGTGGCAAAACCATCGAGGAACTCAAACAGCATATTGAGGAGACCTATGCCTCGTTGCAGGAGATGGTTATGGGAACCTCGTTTGATGGGTTCCTGTCTAATGTCATCAATGCGATGAGAGAGGCTCGTGGCGAGATAAGCAAATTAGCATCATTCGCCGAGGAAACTCTTGCAGAGGCTCTAATAAATGCGTTTAAGTACCAGCATTTAGCAAAAGTTCTTGAACCCCTATACAACTCTCTGTCTGAGGCTCTCATAGATGACACCGCAGATGCGGCATTTATTGAAGAGTGGAAGAACTTATTTATATCGGTTTTGGGCAATGAGACCGAGAAGTTGAAGGCTCTTGGCGATGCACTTGGCATTGACCTATTCGAGAGCTCTGGTACTTCCCAGAACGGTAAGAGTGGTGGCTTTGAAACAATGACACAAGACCAAGGTACAAAACTCGAAGGCTTGTTTACCTCTGGGCAGATGCATTGGTCAAGCATTGACAGCAAGATGGATAATGTTACCAATGCTCTCGGGGACTCCCTCGATGTATTGGAGGATATCAAGGAAAACACTGACTGTATCCCATCTATATTGGATGAGTTGCGAAAGTGGATTAGAGACGGTATAAAAGTAAAGTAATATGGATATACTCAAAGGTTTGTTCTACATCAATGGGGTCGATGTATATGAGAAATACGGTGCCTTCCTCTCTGAGGATAAACAAGGGGGAACGACCAACTACTCATCCCTATTGAAGCCCCCAGCGGTCAAGGCTCAAAAAGAGGTGTCGGTGCGTGAGCGTAATGGTGTCGATGTGCCGACTACCATCGTTCAGACTTGGCAAGCACGAGATATCTCTTTACAGTTCACTATTGTTGCAGATGACGGGGCGGCATTCTTGGCCCGATATCGAGCATTTATCGCAATGCTGATTACGGGTAATAAGGGGTGGCTTGACCTATACCTCCCCGAACTCGATAGACATTTTAATGTGTACTACAAAGAGTCGTCAAACTATAAACAACTAACGGACTTTGAGGGCGAGGTTGGTGGTAAGTTTTATGTGAAGTTCCGCGAACCTAAACCTAATTTTGAATAACATTCGAACACTATTCAAATGGAGCTCAAAATATATAATCAGAATGATGAGTTGAAGCTAACTGTTCAACCATCTGACAATTCAACTCGCCAAAAGAGTATTCAGGCGGACCATGTGTTGAGTCTGTCGTTTACCTCTTTTGAATTTGTGCGTCTTGATGTGAACGACTATGTTGAGTTCTTGGGGCAGCGTTTTTGGATTATCGAGCAATATATTCCCAAACAGGTATCAACTGTTGAGTGGGAATATAACTGCAAATTCTATGGGCCAGAGAATCTTATTGGGCAAGCTCTCGTATTGAAGATAGTTGATGGGGAAGATGACCCTGTTTTTAGTCTTACAGCACCAGCACAGGTACATGTTGAACTCGTGGTTGAGAATCTGAACCGCCAAATGGGTACAACCGATTGGAAGGTTGGTAAGGTTGTCGCAACAGAAAACATAACCATCGACTACAAGGGAACATACTGCAACGCTGGGTTGAAGATGATTGCCGAAAAAGCCGAGACCGAGTATTGGATTGACGGTATGACAGTGAACCTATGTCGTTGCGAATATGGGGAGGCTATCCCTTTGGGGTATGACAATGGAGCGCTGTCCATTGAGGTTGCGACAGCTGACAATGTAAAATTCTTCACTCGTTTGTTCCCTGTCGGAAGTTCCCGTAACATAGACCGTTCTGTCTATGGGCATACTCGCTTGCAGTTGCCAGATGGGAAGCGCTATGTCGAGCAAGATACCGAGTTGGGAATTGTAGAACACTTTGAGGAAGAGGCTTTCTCGCATATATACCCACGCAGGGTTGGTAAGATATCGATTGCAACCTGCGAGGAGAAGATTGGAGAAAACGGGGAACCATTTACAATCTACTACTTCAAAGACTCTTCATTGCCTTTTGACCCTAATGACTATGAAATAGGGGGCTTGGTCAAGCATATTACTTTCCAAAGTGGAGAGCTGAATGGGCGAGAGTTCGAGGTGAATTTTGACTCGAAAAAACAGCAGTTCGAGATAATTACCCAATGGCCATACGATGACGATACACAATTGCCCGGTGGAATGCTCATACCCCAAGTTGGGGACGAGTACATCTTGTGGAATATCCGTATGCCTGATGAGTATTATACATTGGCTTCTCAGGAATACGCAGAAGCAGTTGATGCCTATATGCTCAAACACCGCAAGGACCATCGAGTGTATAAAGTCCCAACCAATTATGTCAATATCGAGAATAGAGGTTTGGCGTTTGACATTGGTCAGCGTATCCGCCTTGAAAGTTCGGAGCATTTTGCATCGGGTTATAGGGATAGCCGCATCTCCGCTTTTACGCAGAATGTCAATATTCCAACGATGTATGACTTGGATATTAGCGATGTTCTTTCAACAGGTACTGTAACATAAATACGAGACGATGTAGATGAGATACGCCACTATACCCAAACAACAGCTGCGTCTATCCCTGATGTGGTGCGTAGTTGGGAGGGTACCCCCGCCTCTGACTTTAACCTATTTTCAGCGAAAAAGGCTGTTAAAGAGTTTTTGAGCCGTCTTTATCCAGATGTTGCACAAGGGTTAATCAAATTCATCGAGGGTATTGAACTTGGTAAATATGTGTCAGGCATAGAGACGGGAACAGGAGCAGCTATTGACAAAGAGGGTAACGCAGAGATGACCTCGCTGACGCTGCGCTCGTTCTTGAAGGTACCAACACTTATCTACAACAAGGTGCAGGTTACAGGTGGCGAGATGTGGAATACCGAGGGTGGTACCATCGCCAAGGTTGAACCTGATGCTGATAGCGATACGGCGTTTGTGCTTACGATGGATATCGAGGATGGCGACAACATCGAGTTGCAGGTCGATGATATATGCAAGGGACACTACAACAAGAACGGTGGCTTCATTACCTCGTACTTTCGTGTCGTGTCGGTCAATCAGACAGCCAAGACGATTCGTGTAGTGCTTGGTGATAATGAAGCCGTGCCCGGAGGCGTGAACTGTGCGCCTACTGCCTATATGAACATCGCCCGTTATGGTAACTTTACCAACGAGGAGCGACAGCAGAGTCAATACTTCTCCTCTTCGGAGCAGCGTATATCGTTGCTTTCGGGGGTGGACCAATATATCATCGAGCCGAAACACTATAAGGTCGTTATTGGTAGTGTTCCCGAAGCTCTGCTTCCAGAGAACAACCCTGTATCGGGGCGAGCTTCGATTTATCTGGATAATGTCATAGCCAAAAACTTCTTCCAGATAGACAAGGACAATGAGATTATTCGCACAGTTCGAGACCGAGGTTTGTGGAGCGCCATTGATGCTGTTACAAACCCTTATCAGTGCAACGCTCAATACCAAGACGAAGTATATCACAACTCGTGCAAGTACCGCTGCATTGTTGAGGGTACCACTGCCGAGCCTCGCTACGACTCTACCGATTGGCTCCTTGTCGCTGGTGATACAACTCTCACACTTGACATTGAGAGTACCGATGGGGAGACCTTCCTTGTGGGGCAACTATCGACCACCCTCACTGCAAAGGTAAAACGAGGCATTACGGATATCACAGCCGATATCCTCGTTGGAGATTGGTCGTGGACTCGCGAGACGGGTGATGTCGCCTCGGATACAATATGGAACACTGACCACGCTGGGTGTGGTAACTCGGTTACTTTGACCAACGAGGATTTGGCTGCGCTCTCTGGTCGCTTTATCTGCACCGCTTATGTGCGTGATGGGGCGGAGTCGGTCAGCGCTCAAGTAGCATTTTAACGCCATTTGAAAGACATTTGAACGCTATATGAAAAAGGTAAAACGCATAGGTGTCATTTACGACCCGCTTAATATCTCCGCTTCGCTTCTGGTGCGTGGTGGCAGTCTCTCACAGACCCACTGCGCCGAGCGCTCGGAGTTCGTTCCTGATAGAGAACTGACCCCGTTAGTCATCGTTCCACAGGTCTATATCCAAGACCCTAATGGAGTATTGACAAGTGGGTATGTCCGACTGTCAGGCGTGCTTTGGTATGCTTTGCCAAAGGATATTGCAGACACGATTGTCGATGAGTCCTATTTGAGCAAAGAGCTCGCGCAGTATGTTATCACAGCAGGAACACAAGGCTATTCGGTTGCCGAGGATGGAACATTGACCGTATCGACCAATGTTCCCTATCTGTCGCCTGTCGTGTTGGTGTTTACCGGTAACTACGCAGATCCTCGCGATGGCAAGATACTGCGTATCCACGCAACAGCAACACTATCGACCAGCTCCGTAGTATTGCCCGCCACGCTCTCGCTTGATAAGCCCGCATCGTGGGGCTTTAACCCGATATCAGATAGCGGTACCCGTAGCGTGGTTGCTACACTCCGTATAGGTGGGGTTGTTCCAGATGCAGCATATAAGGTTAGGTATTGGTGGTACAAGGTCGAGGGCGGAGTGGAGAGCCTCATCGATGAGGGTGAGGATTTGTTCTATGAGTCGGGACAGAATAGCGACACCCTGACCATTGACCCCCGATATATTGACGGGGCAATGCACCTCATCTGCAAGGCGGAGTATGTATTGGCAGCGGAGTCGCTTCCGAACAGCCCGACAGCCGAGTGCCTAACTGCCGAGACGGTTATCGCTCGCAGGTACCCTAACTACGACTTTGAGAATTTTGTGCATGGCGGTGTCGATGTGGCAGCAGGTGCCGAAGTTGTCAAGAACGAGTGTGTTGTAACCATTGGGCGTGAGGTCTTGGAACACCCAGCGGAACACTTTACAATTCGCTGGTCGATAAAACGAGCTGTATATGGTGCCGAGTGGCAGCACCTCGGATTTGGCGAAAGTATCTATATCCCCGCCGATGAGTTTGCTGATGGTGCTGATGTCGGTTTGGAGGTTGAGGAGTTTGCAGCTCTCGGAGCGATGGCTGACGGTGATACGGTTCTATGCGATAGCAATGCGGTAATAACATTTTAGGCTATGAAGAGATATAACTACGCAAAAATCCCTTTGGTGAGTGCAATAGCATTGGGCTTGGATAAGATACGCCGCCACACACCAAGTGGCGATGTTATAATCAACGAGAGCGACCTGCTAACCTATGGCTCGGAGGGTTATACCTTTGAGCAGAAGGTGGAAGAGTTGAACGGTAAAACGCTGACTGCTCTCGAAGCAAAACAGGAACTTCAAAAAACAGAATAGCTATGAGTAGTGTAAAAGGCATATCTACGATTAAGTATGTGAAACAGGGCGATACGGTAACTTGCGGACTCCGTAGTACCTTTCCCCTCAAACAGTTTATATCTAACGGCAACGGGGCTGTTTCGCCCTCTTTTGCCACTAATAAGCCGTGCATCTATCCTGTTGTGCGTAGTTCGTTGTCGGCATCGCGTATCTCCCCTGAAACGGTTGGCTACAAGTGGTACTACAACACCGTAGAGATTCAGTTCGATGGTAGTGGCAACTCGCTTGCGCTGGGTAGTATTGCGGCGGGCACATTCCACTCGGAGTGGAAGAGTGTAGATGGCTTCGGTTGCCCGACCTTGACCATCTGCAAAGAGTTGGCTTCGGCTAACAATATCGACTCAGACAGCATTGAGTTCTCTGGTGTGGTTAATACGGGCTTTGCTACGGTTGTGTCGGCTTCAATTGAGGTCTCTATCGAGCAGACCGAGGGCGATGCTTATGTTGCCTATATCGCCGTCAATAATGGCGGTGTCATTGATGACGATGTGGCTTCGCTTACCGCCAAGGCTCATCTGCTTGTTGGCGGTGTCGAGAAGACATCAGGTGTCAAATATGCGTGGTATAAGATGCAAGTGTCGGCGGGTACTGACGGCTGGGTTAGCACAGGCAACACAGGGCAGTCAATAACAATCGGAGCATCGGCTATCAACAACAAAGAGCTGTATCGATGTGTGATAACCAGTGGCGACAAGAGTGCCGAGGCTGTTATTGAGGTCGCAGATGAGACCGATGTGCTTATCATCTACCCGAACCCTACTGACGGTGCGGGCAATACGGTACCCGAGGAGCTGGGCTCGACACAGCCGAGCATTACCTATGTTCCGAAGGTATATAAGCGTGGTACCTCGGAGGAGGTGTCGGGCTACACCTTTAACTACCTTGTAACAAACTCTTCAGGCGATGAGATTGCCTCAAAAGACGGCGGTAGTTCGTTTGTTGTAACCCTCGCCCACGCTATACAGGCAAACGGAGATTTAACCCTTATAATCACAGCAGAATAATATGGCGAAATTGAAATGTATAACCCGCATATCACACAAACGCAACCCTGAAAAAGGGGAGCGTGGGGCTATCTCTCGTATTACAGATTGGGCGGAGGGAGTTGTATATTGTTCGGGTGCTTCTGGGGAGACTTTTGCAGATATTGTTTATTACGGAGGTCTTTACTATCGATGTACGACTACACATACAAGTACATCAAATACCAATCCCTATACTTCCATACAAGCTGGCAGTAAGTTATGGACCACTGAAAGCAACTTTGCACTTATTGCAACCAAGGTGGCCTTCGTTGGTGAGGGCGCAGACGGGTGGATTATTGAAAATGGAATAATCAGGCATACATCGGGAACAATAGAATTGTCCGCCGATGGCACAATTAAGGCAGGTCCTAACTCCGAGTTTATGGTAACCCCAGAAGGTGTGTTGTCCGCGAGCGCTGGTACTTTTGATGGATATGTGCGAACCCGATTTATACATATTTCGAACTCAGATGCACAAAAGGGGATCTTCTTTACTGATAATGGATCGCAAAGTGTAGGGGTAAATGGATACAAGCCCGTAAACAACCTAAATCTCATCGTTAATGGGGAATGCAATATCATACTCCCACACGATGAGAAGTATGTGGGTAGTACGATAACAATATATGCTAATAACTATCCACCATATACACGAACAGGAATAGCGCTCTTGGGTAATGGGGTGACGGTTTATTGTGGAGCGCGAGGCCCTTTTTTGCGTCAATATGCTGTTGAAACGGTGGATGAAGCTCTTAATATGGAGATAAATCCTGATAGTTATGTTGAAGAATACAGTGTAAATTGGGTTGCTGGAATTAAGCGCTTTTTAGGCGTGCCACATACAGCGGATGGTGGAACACGATGGGTAGTATATGATCATTAAACGATAGAAAGATATGAACAAAAAAGAACTCAGCTCCTTGGAGCATTTCGGTAAGGTTGAGGATAACGACCTGTTTTTTGGAAAGTCCGCATCAGGCGGCAAATATGGATTCTTCCCTGCTTCTATGCTGGGCAGTAAAGGCTACGCTTGTCGTAGGTGGAACCTGAATAACTCCACGCCTATTGGCGAGGCAGTGGGTAACATCGACTACTTGCGTGAGTTGCCATCGTTGCTCGGTCTTGGCTGTTATCTCGTTGATGACGCCCACAACCGCCGTAAGCTCGACCCTGCAAACCACTACAAGTTGGCAACAGGTGAGACTGCAAAACTCGATGGCTCGATGGGACAATATATGTGGGGATGGCGCACACCGTTCTACATTGCGTGGTGGGTTGAAGGTGATTACTTCTACCTTGCAGCAAGTCTGAAACCTATTGCTGGGCGTGCTTGTTACAAAGTGCCTGTTGCGTCGGTTTCGGCTATGCACTGTGGTGTTATGGACCGCACCAATACAATGCTTTGCTCGCTTATTAGTACCGATGAGCGATATCGAGGTGGTAATGGTTCTGCTCGTACAACGGGTACAGCTTCGGCTGAAAACCTCTCAATGCTTGGCTATGCTGCTACTGTTATCGGTACTTCGACATTTGAGACCTATGCAGCCAAGCGTGGCGCTGGTTGGGGTGCTGGTTGGTATTGGATTGAGACAGCTATTCTTGTGCTGTTCCAGCTTATTATGGGTACCCGTAACTGTCAGGCATCGTTCAATGCAAGCAAGGATGCCAACGGACTCTATCAGGGTGGTCTTGGCTCTGGCGTTTCAAACATGTCATCGTGGGAAGCATACAATGGTCTATATCCCGTAGTTCCCACTTCGGCAGGTGTTGAGCTGGGCGATGCTGTTGGCGTTGGCTCTTACGCAGTCAAGAAGGCTGACGGCACCACCGCCTACAACGCCCCGATACCTGTATTTTTCGGTTTGAAAAACCCTTACGGACACCTTTGGGTGGGTAAGAACCGCATTGTTGGTGTAAAGAACGCCGATGCTTCGTATTCGTTCTATGTGGCAAAATCCTCGCTTACAACTTGGAATTATAGCGACACCGCGAATATGATACATGTGGGCGACCTTGCGGCAGCCGAAACGGCAAGCTGGGCGTATATCTCTGCCCTTAATTTTGAGGGCTTGGCGGGAATGCCGGCGGAGTGCAGCGGAACATCCTCCACTTATTATTGCGATGGCGTATATCGTGATATCTCCACTTCGGGTTTTCGTTCGCCTCTTGGCTCCGGCCATGCTGACTATGGTGCCCATGCTGGCTTGGCGTGCTTCCACGGTAACACTGCGCCCTCGTATGCCTATGCGCACCTGTCGTCGCCTCTCTGCGAGGTTCTGGGGGACTTCGACCCTCGCCCTACGGTTTACGCTGATTAGAACCACGACAAGGCGACTGAAACCAGCGCAGGT
>JAFVVS010000031.1 GCA_017502025.1 Alistipes sp.
AAAAGCATCAAAATGCTTAAAAAACAGCCAAATTCACTGCAAAATCGCCGAGAAATCAAGAAATTATACGAAAAACTGGACAAAGTACAGCACAAGCCCGATTATATGTGCCTTGTGATTGACAAAGAGAAGGATTACCGCAGAGCCTGCCGAGGCTTCACGATTAACGATGTTAAGTATGTCCGACTGCTTGGAACCAACGGTGGCGTAAAGAACGAAACGATTGTTTTCGTTAGCGAGCGTCTATCCAAAGAGCTTCGTGCTCGTATCAACAATGGTCGTGATGAAAGTGTAACCCTTATTCCTGCAAAGTTTGAGGCATACAGAGCCTTGACCTGTAGTGGTTCAATCCCAGTTTCGATGCCCAAGGGTATTTTGGTGGTCAACGACTGCGAGACAGAGTTCTATGAGGACATTATCAGCTTGAATGATGCCAACAGCGACGAGCCGATTATGGAATATGTCCAGAACGAAAAGGTACAGTTGAATGAGTCTGACGGATATGGTCTGATGTTACCGTCTCTGGCTGAGCGTTGGTCTAAAGAGTTGGGTCTTGACTACTTGGTTAGCGGTGTGAACACCCGCTTCTCTTGGGAAAAAGGTATGATCTTCTGCTTCGACTTCCTTGAGTTCGCCGATAATGTGGCTCATACCCGTATGGTAAAAGACGCTTGGGGCAACGAGGTCGATATTTCAACCGTTGAGCTTATCCTTACCACTTCGATGTTGAAGTTGTGGAAGTGCTACTCCAGTATTGAGCATTATCTTGAGTGCTGCGAGAAGAACCACTACACATTTGGCGTAGCAAAGACTTGTCCTAAAGAGCTTGAGAGCGAGCGAGACCTAAACTACCAGTTCATTCAGAGCTACAATTTGAATGACGAGCAGATTAACGAGCTGATTCAGCCTACTATTGACGACATCAAAGACATTCTCTCCGGAGATTACCAGAAAGCAATCCTGTTCCTTAAAGGTATGTATCTCAATGAGGACAACATTGATTACATTGAGAGCGACTTTACCAAGGCGCTGATGATTGACAAGCGCATTTACAACGACCCATTCGTTAAGCGCAAGATTTATCAAATGGTTCGTAAGCGTATCAACGATGCGAAGATCGGCGTTATCCGTGTCCACGGTAACTACTCCATTGTTTCTGGCGACCCCTATTCACTGTGTCAGAACATTTTTGGATTGCCGGTGACAGGCTTGTTAAAGAAAGGCGAAGCATACAACCGCTTTTGGGTTGACCGCAATACTGAAAAGGTGGTTTGTTTCCGAGCGCCTATGACCTGTCATAATAATATTCGCCTGATGCATATCCCGAATAACGACGAAGTTAACCATTGGTATCGCTACATGACTGCTTGTACGATTTTCAACTCGTGGGATACGGCAGCACACGCATTGAATGGTATGGATAAGGACGGCGACTTAGTATTGCTGACTGATAATAAGGTCTTAGTCGAAAATTATCGCCCCCTACCTGCGATTATGTGCGCTCAGCGTAACGCAACCAAGGTTGAGGTTACTGAGGAGCTGCTTATCCAGTCTAATATCGACAGTTTCGGTGATGATATCGGTAAGACTACGAACTGGATCACAACTATGTTTGATGTTCAGTCGCAGTACGAACCCGATAGCGAGGAATATCAGGTATTGGATTACCGTATTAAGTGTGGTCAGTTGTATCAGCAGAACTCAATCGACAAGGCTAAGGGCATTATTGCTAAACCGATGCCAAAGGATTGGTATGATCGAGCGGCTAACCGCATTACCGACGACTTATCCGAAGAGGAAGTACAGCGCAGGCTATTCAATCTTCGTGTACTGGCTGACAAGAAGCCATACTTTATGCGCTATATCTATCCCAATTTAATGAGCCAGTACAATACATACATAAAAAACACCGACAAGAAGTGTGTTCGTGAGTTTAGACAGACTATTGAAGAGTTAATGGCAAAGAGTCCCGACGAGCTTACACAGGCAGAAGCTGAATTTATCGACTACTACATTCAGAGAATGCCGGTTGGTATGCACCCTTGTGTAATGAATAAGATTTGCAGACGCTTCGAGGAAGAGTTTGACAACTACTTCCTAAAGAACATTTCCGAAGAAGACTTCGATTATAGCATTATGAAGAGTGGTCAGGAGTACACCACCACACAGTATAATGCGATTGCAAAGCTGTATGAACAGTACACTAAGCGTTTGCAGGAATATATGCAGTTCAGTAAGCGAGAACGAATTGATGAAGACGAGTCAGCAACAAAGCGAAGCCTTATGGTTCGTGATTTCAGGGTTGAGTGTGAACGAGCGTGTTCTAACTCTGCACAGTTGTGCGACATCATTCTTGATTTATGTTATCGCCGTAGCGGATCCAAACAGTTCTGTTGGGATATATGCAGTGAAGAGATTATTGAAAATCTACTGAAGAACAATGACAACACTATATACTTCCCAGTACAGGACGAGGATGGCGACATTGAGTTCTGCGGAAAGAGATTTACACTTGAAAGTAAGGGAGGTATATAAATGACCAACATTGTTCTGAACGAGAAAGCGTGTGCGGAGTATGCGCTTGAGAATTTGATCCTTGGCTCAAAGCCCACCGAGACTTTGGGTCGAGTCGCAAGATATTATTATAGCATCGGCTATAAAAAGAAGGAGATCGGCAGTCTGCTTGAAGACTTTATGTTGAAGTGCGACCCCACTATCAACATCGTAAAGTGGCAGGCTACCATTGATAAACAGGTTAACAGCGCTGATAAGTACGAGCTTATCGACATTTCGGGGGTTGAAATTACCCAGAGCGAAATTGACAAGATACAGCAGATTGAGGGTAAGTTGCTTCAAAGGTTGATGTTTACGATGCTTTGCCTTGCTAAGTATGGTAATGCCATCAATCCCAACAATAACAACTGGGTGAACCGTAAAGATAAGGAAATCTTCAGTCTTGCTAATATTACGCTCACGACCAAGAGACAGTCGTTGTTGATTAACGACCTCTGGACGATGCAATACATAGGATATAGCCGAGTTGTGGACAATATCAACATCAATGTTAAGATTGTTGATAACGAGAGTCCGACGGTGCTATATATCAGTGATTTCCGTAATTTGGGCAATCAATATATGAGATACTGCGGTGAAAAGTATATTGAATGCGAGTGCTGTGGCAAGGTGGTCAAGGAAAAGCACGGAAAACAGCGCTATTGTACTGAGTGTGCTACGGAGATTGACCGTCAAAAATCACTGGAACGATACTATAAATCGCACAATTCTTAACTTGTCAATACAATTATAAAGAATAAACTTCGATTTAACAATACCTCGAAAGGTGCGTGTTTTCGCACCTTTCTGGGTATGTGTCATTCTATCTACTAATGATAGAAAATACCGAATTTTCTTAACGAAATGAAAGGATTGTTTGAATGATTAGTATCACTAAAGAGGAAACAAAGCTTATCCGTAAGTATTTTCCGTATGTACATATCAGACGCACTATGCACAAGTACTATATGGAAGAAAACAAGAAGGCTATGGATTTCCTTAAAAATTGCAATGCAAACAAAAAGTAAGGAGTGAGGGCGCGTGAACGAAAATGTTAATTTTATGAAAGCCCCCGATGAATCCGAGCTTCAGTACATCTGGAGAATGTGCTCAGCGAAAGACGCAGGCGTAATTGAATTAACATGGACAGAACTCGCCGAAATTTTGAATAAAGAGCTGGTGGACGACGAGAGCGAATATCTTGGAGAATCGGCGTACCGTAAAAAGTACCAGCAGGCTAAAGCCTTTTATGATGAAGTCTTCTCTCGAATGGTCTCAGAAGAATATCACGACCGAATTGCAGAGAGAGAACGAGCATTACAGAAAACACTCTACAAGGTGCAAACCGAAAAGTTAGAGTACAACAGATGGTTGCGTGAAGATGCACGAGATGAACTTTTTGAAGAAAAAGTCATCGAATCAATCAGGAAATATTCAAGTGTCTCCAACCCACCCAGAGCAATTGATGTTGTTCACGGTAAGCGTGCAGGCGTGTTAGTTATAGCCGACTGCCACTTTGGTAAGGAATACAAGATCTATGGACTCTTAAACGAGGTAATCAACGAGTATAGTCCTGAAATCTTCTATTCTCGTATGGAGCAAGTTTTCAATGAGACTCTTGAGCAGATTGAAAAAGAGGGTCTCTCTGTTATACATATATACAATCTCGGCGATAGCGTCGAGGGATTCATCAGAAATTCGCAATTGTGGAGTCTGCGTTGGGGCGTGATTGACTCTGCCACTATCTTTGGTAACTATATGGGCGACTGGCTAAAGACATTATCCAGTAAAGTGTCAATCGTTTATCACCAAACAGATGGCAACCACGATGAATTGCGATTGTTAGACGGCAAGAAGGGACAGCACTTGTGCGAGTCCGCCGGCAAAATTATCAAAAATTGCATCGTTCTAAAGAATGAGGGCAATCCCAACTTCCAGTATGTCGAGAACAAAACAGGACTTATCTTTGATAATGTCTGTGGTTACAACATTCTCGGCGTTCACGGAGAGGTTAAGAATTTGTCTCAGGCAATTATGGAGTTCGATAACATCTATGATACAAAGATCTCCTATCTGATTGCTGGACACAAACATCACGGCGAGTTTAAGAACTGCGGCGTGAGAAAAGGTTGTATTGGCGTTGGTTCAATCATCGGCAACGATGAATTCTCAATGACAATACGGCAGTGTGCAGATGCAACTGCATCCTTTATTGTGTTTGAAGAAGGAAAAGGAAAAGTTGACGAACACACTTATGTTTTGAATTGACCACAGAGAGGAGTGACTTGCTATGTCAAGAAAAACAAAGATGAATGTGTTGACGAGCGAGGAATTGATTAAGCAGGTCAATCCCGATAATATTCGATTGAAGGAAGATTTCTTGTCTTATCTTCGATCTGTACAAAGAAGCCCAAAGACTATCTATTGTTATGAAAATGACCTTGATATTTTCTTTGTGTGGAATGCGCAGCACAACCGAAATAAGTTCTTCCCACAGATTTCAAAGCGTGATTTGGTTGCTTACCAATATTGGCTGCTTAATGAAAATGGTAACTCTCCCGCTCGTGTCCGTAGGTTAAAATCTACTATCTCGTCTCTGAGCAATTACATTGAGACGATTTGCGACGACGAGCCAGAGTTTAAGGATTTCCGATCAATCGTTAAAAAAGTTGAGAACCCAGTTAACCAACCCGTAAGAGAAAAGACGGTTCTCAAAGACGAACAACTTGATGCTTTGCTTGACCATTTGGTTGAGAAAAAGAAATATGATAAAGCTTGTATGCTTGCGCTTGCTATGTGCTCTGGTAGGCGTAAGGCAGAGCTTGTTCGTTTCAAGGTGTCTTACTTCGATGATGCTAATATCATCTATGGTTCTTTATATAAGACACCGGAAGCGGTTAAAACAAAGGGTCGTGGCAACGGTAAATTCATTCACTGCTACACTCTCCGTCATAAGTTTAAGCCATATCTTGATATGTGGCTTGCTGAAAGGGAGAAGCGCGGCATTGAAAGTGAGTGGTTATTCCCGCGCAAGGACGACTTAAATGAGCATCTCAAGCCCGAAACTCTTAACAGTTGGGCAAACACATTCACAAAATTTCTCGGTGTTGATTTCTACTGGCACTGTCTAAGACACTACTTTACTACTCACTTGGTAAGAATGGGTCTTCCCGATGGTGTTATTCAAGATATCATTGGTTGGTCTTCTGCGGATATGTTGAGGTTATATACCGATATTCCAGTTGACGAACAAATCGGTAAATATTTCGACGAAAATGGTATCAAAACAGTAGATAAGGCATCAATTTCAGATTTATAACCAGAATGAAAGGATTAAATACATATGTTAAAACGAAATGATATTATTGAGCGACTTGCCTTGAATGGCTACACGAAGAAGGATGCCGGTGTGATCCTTGATGATGTAATCAAGATTATCACCGAAGCGTTGGTTGAGGGTGAAAGCGTACAGATCCACGGATTTGGTACATTCGATGTTAAAGAATGTAAGCCTCGTGAGACTGTTGACCTACAGACCAAAGAGCGAATTGTTATTCCTGCTTATAAAGCGCCCAAGTTTACCGCAGGTAAGCTGTTAAAGCGTGCAGTTAAGGAAGGCTTCATCAGAGAATAAGTTGGTGATTTGCAATGGCGAGAACAAGCAAAATTCAATCAACAAGTACTAAGCCAAAACAAGCCGCTCCGCTAAAAGATGAACGAACAGAGTTTTACTGCTGTCGTTGTCAAAAGCAATACAAAAGGCAGAAAGCAAACTTTCCTGCTTCCCAAAGTACTCTTTACAAGGGTAATGGCGGTTACTTGGCAATTTGTAACAACTGTGTTGATGAATTGTTCGAGCACTATAAAGCAGCACTCGGTAATGAGGCAGATGCTATTCGACGCGTCTGCCTCAAATTTGATATTTACTGGAATCCAGAAATATATCAGATGCTGAACAAAGCAAGTACAAGTCAATCCCGTGTAAGAGCTTATATAAGTAAAACCAACCTATACAAATATATAGGTAAAACATTCGACGACACACTCGACGAAGAATATGCTCAGAAACTCGAAGCTGAGGCTGCTGTACAGGCAGAGCTTGAAGCAGCAGAACGAGCACGAGAAGAGTCTATTATCAAGAGCGTCGAGCCTGTTTATGACGACGAAGAAAAGGAAATCGTCGTTGATGAAAACATCATCCAATACTGGGGAACTGGTTTTACCCCAGAAATGTATATCGAATTGGAAGGTAGGCGTAACTACTGGTTATCACAGTATCCTCCCGGAACAGTTTTGAACCCCGGCGAAGAAGGTATCTTGAGGCAGATCTGTAACTTGGAGATTAGCATCAACCAAGACAGAGCAGCCGGTAAGCCTATTGAAAAGAGTGTTAATGCTCTTAACACATTGTTTGGCAGTATGAATATGAAGCCGTCTCAGAAGAAAGAGACGGAGGAAAACTATGTGCCGTTTGGAGTCGAGATTGCTCGATTTGAAGACGGCGATCCAATTCCAGAACCAGACGAAGACTTTAAGGATGTTGACGGTATGCGTCACAACATCTTAACTTGGTTCTTGGGTTCGTTGTGTAAAACAGCGGGCATCAAGAATGAATACAGTCAGATGTTTGAAGACGAGATTGGACAATATACTGTTGAGCGTCCAAAATACGATGACTCCGACGATGATGTTGAGGAAGGTGAAACGGTGGTATAATGGCGAAATACACGCACAAACAAGCAATTGGTCGTGCCGCCGCTTATTATCGAGCCAACCCACACAGATTCGTTAAGGATTTCTTACATATTGACTTACGCTGGTTTCAGAAAATCGTAATTTATGCGATGAATATGAATCCAGCTTTTTGTATGATAGCCTCTCGTGGTCTTGGTAAATCATTCTTAATTGCAATTTACTGTTGCGTTAGATGCGTTCTGTATCCCGGAACCAAGATATGCATCGCTTCTGGTACCAGAGGTCAGGCAACCAATGTCTTGGAAAAGATACGAACCGAGATTATTCCAAAATCAAACGAGTTAAAGTGCGAGCTGAGGGGTGGCGACATTAAGATAGCCGCGTCAGAAGCAATTGCACTATTCAAAAACGGATCATATATCAAAGTTGTTACTGCGTCCGACTCTGCTCGTGGTAACAGAGCAAATGTTCTGGTGCTTGACGAGTTCCGTATGATTGACAAAGATACAATCGACACCGTATTGACTAAGTTCCTTACTGCAAGCAGACAGCCGGGATATCTTAGCAAGCCAGAATATGCTCACCTAAAAGATCAAGAGCGTAACCGACAAGTGTATTTGTCGAGTGCGTACTTCCAAGATCACTGGTCTTATATGAAGGTTAAGTCCTTCGTTAAGAATATGCAACACCCAGACCGTGATTGGTTTATTTGTTCATTCCCTTATCAGTTAGCAATTAAAGAGAAACTATCCAACAGAGAAGATATCGCCGACCAAATGCTTGACGAGGACTTCAATGAAATTCGTTGGATGATGGAAATGCTCGCAGAGTTCTATGGTGACTCTGAGGGCTCTTTCTTTAATTACGAGGCTGTTGCTAAAAACAGAAAGATACAATATCCGATGTTGCCCGGACGAATGTGTGCAAAACTTGCCAACAACACAAAATTGCGCATTCAACCTAAAACAGCAGGCGAAAAACGAATTTTGTCTGTGGATATTGCGTTAATGTCGAGTAATAAGCACAAAAACGACGCATCTGCAATCTTTATTAACCAACTATTGCCGACCAAAGCAAGCAGATATATCAATAACATTATTTACACAGAGACATCTGAAGGTTTACGAACCGAGGAGCAGGCTCTGCAAATCCGCAGGCTATATGAAGAATATGAATGCGACTATATTGTTATCGACTGTAAAGGCGTTGGTCTTGGTGTTTATGATGCGTTGGCAAGCGATATTTCAGATGTTGAGTCTGGTGAAATATATCCAGCTCTCTCCTGTTGTAACAACCCCGATATGGCTGCAAGGTGTACAAGCCGTAACGCGGAAAAGGTAATATGGGCAATCAATGGTGCGGCGAGATTTAACTCAGACTGTGCCGTTATGCTTAGAGAGGGATTTAAGAGTGGTAAGATTCGTCTGCTCGCTACAGAGTATGACGGAGAAAAGGCGTTAGCGTCTATTAAGGGTTATAACAACCTACACCTCTCTGACCAAACGGAGCTTACCCTCCCGTATGTAAACACAACACTTTTAATCAACGAACTTATCAATCTTCAATACGAGGATTCAAATGGTTTAATCAAAATTACCGAGAAAAGCGGTATGAGAAAAGACCGTTATTCAAGTTTGAGCTACAACTATTGGGTTGCTTGTCAGCTTGAAAAGAATATTCGTAAGAGATCAAGTAGCGCTGATAGCGTAAAAGATGTGTTTATGTTTAGAGCTCCTAAAATTAAGTAACATTGAAAGGCGGTGAAATGCCTCTAATGAGCGAAAAACAAAAGGAAATCATTGTAACCGACGGCTCTCAAGAGAACCGTAAAACGGCTTACTCCAAAGAAGCGAAATTTGATGATGCATTCCATCTTCCTACACGCTTTGCGGGACTAAACAAGTTAGTTCTCCGTGATATGAACGGAACTAACACATCGCCTACTTTTTATTTGTATAGCAAAGATAAGATCTCCGAGTTCTTAAAGAACCCATATACAAACGAAAAGAATATACGAAACGCTGTAATCTACATTTACGGTGCAAGTTCGCATTTTAGGCGTTTGATTCAGTATTTTTCAAGTTTGTCCGATTTGGCTTATGTGGTATCCCCTCATAAGATTGACACTTCAACTGCGAAACCGCAGTCTATTCGGAGAAATTATCACAAAGTACTAAATCTGTTATCTTCTATGGATATCAAAAACCAATTTGCAAAAGTACTTACTGTCTGTTTAAGAGAAGATGTATTTTATGGAACAATGTGGGTCAATACGGATAGTATCATTATTCAACAATTGCCATCCGATTACTGTACAGTTGCAGTCGTAGAAGATAATGTACTGAATGTTTCTTTTGACTTCTCGTATTTTGACAGTAACTCACAGTACCTTGCAAATTATCCACCTGAGTTTACTACAAAATACAACCTCTATCAGAAAGATAGACAAGGTATGAAGTGGCAGGAGTTAGACTCTCCCACTTCTTTTGCAGTGAAATGCAACAATGATATCTTGAATTACGCCATTCCTCCGTTTGCAGGAATTTTGCGTGAAATTTACGATATCGAAGACTACAAACAACTTAAACTCACCAAGACAGAGCTTGAAAACTATGCAATGTTGGTTATGAAGCTTGGTATCAATAGCGACGGCGAATGGGAAATGGATCTTGATAAGGCTAAAGAGTTCTGGAGAAATCTGGACGGTATTTTGCCGGAAGAGATTGGTTCTGTTTTATCGCCTATGCAGATTGATAAGATCAGTTTTGAAAAGGCAAATACAGGCGACACCAACACTGTGTCTGAAGCAGAACAGAATCTGTTTTCTGCTGCCGGTGTTTCAAGCCTATTGTTTAACAACGCTAAGGCATCTGCTAATGCTCTCCAGCTTTCAATTAAGGCTGACCAAGCAATGACATTTGGCATTGTAAAGAGCATTGAAGGTGTATTGAATAGATTTATTCGTGCGCAGTCTTACGGAAAGAACTTCAAGATTACATTCTTGGATTGCAGTCCGTTCAACCGAAAGGAATGTGGCGACGCATACCTAAAGGCTTGTCAGCTTGGTATCCCAATGGTTTCATACTATTGTGCTTCCCAAGGTTTAGGACAAGACGAAATGGATTGTATGAATTTCTTAGAGGACGATGTTCTTGGTATCAAGGGTAGATTCATCCCATTACAGAGCTCTTCTACTCAGTCTAAGACGACCACAGGCAATGACCCCGGTCGTGATGAAAAAGATATAGACGAGCTAACTGATTCTGGTGAAATCACCCGTGAAGAAGAGTGAGTAAAAGGAGAAAAATAATGTTTTTATATGTTATGGATACCGAAAGTAGGGATAAACTTCTCAATCTCGGCTTTGAGCTGTTGAAAGAGAATGACAAGAAAACCGTTTGGGTTTTCGTGAACAAGCCCGATCAAACATTTGATGTGGTTGATGTTCCTTGTGTCGTATCAGATGTCCTAACTTTCTGAGTATAAACATACTCAAAAGGCGGTGATGAATAATGAGCGAAAGGAAATTTAATATCGTATATGAGTCTGCTGTTGAGAAATTGACAGAGATTAACTCGTCCTTCGATAAGGGTATTTTGCGAGTTGCATATACGGGCAAAAACAGGAACAAGTCATTCATCAGCAAAAGTACTTTTGAGAAGTGCATCAATACAATCTACAATGTTCCGATTGTATGTAATTACAATCGTGAAACAGATTCTATCGGCGCTCACGATGTTGAAATTGTTAAGACCAGTAAAGGAATGAAGCTGATTAACATCACACAACCAGTCGGTGTAGTGCCGGAGTCCGCTAATTATTGGTGGGAAACTGTTAAAGAGGATAATGGTGAGGTTCACGAGTATTTGTGTGTCGAAATCATTATCTGGAAGCGACAGGAAGCGTATGCAAAAATCAAAGAAAACGGAATTACAGACGAGTCTATGGAGATAAAGGTCAAGAGTGGACAAACGATTGACGGCTATTATCACATAGACTCTTTTGAATTTACAGCGTTCTGCCTGTTAGAAAGCGCAGAGCCTTGTTATGAGTCCGCTTGTGTCGAGATGTTTACGCTCAAGTCGTTCCACGACGAGTACACCAAGATGATGGCTGACTTCAAAGAGCATTTTTCAACGGTCACAACCTCGAAAGAGGATGACATAAATCCACAAAGTATCACACAAAATCTCTCGAAAGGAGGAAATATCTCATTGGATAGAATGGAGCTTTTATCTGAATACGGGTTAACCGTAGAAGCGCTTGATTTCAACATTGACGATTTCACAGTCGATGAATTGAGAGCTAAGTTTGAAGCGATGAAGAAGAAAGCAAAGCCTGTCGATGATGACGACGATGACGAGCCTGCTAATCCCGCTCCCGAAGGTGGCGATGGCGAAGGCGAGGAAGGTTCTGATCCCGAAGCTGAACCCGCAGCCCCGTCCGACGAGGGTGCTGAAGGCACTGATGACGGCGCTGATGGTACTGACGGCACTGATGACGGCGCTGATGGTACTGACGGCGACGGTGAAGGCAGTGAAGAGTTCTCTCTAACTGGCGAACAGTTCCTATCTCAGCTATTCGAGGCTTTATCAGCGGTCAAGTACACCGATCCTTATTGGGGCGAGATGTGCAAGTATATGTATGTAGACTATGACCACGAAGCGTCTGAGGTTTATTGCTACGATTGCGAAGATTGGAAGCTGTATGGCTTCTCATATTCAATGAACGGCGATAATGTCGTTATTGATTTTGATAGCAAGAAACGCAAGAAGTTCTCCATCGTAGATTTTGATGAAGGTAGTGCTGACTTTAACTATAAATACGCGTTTGAAATGTATGGCAAAGTCATCTTAGCGTCAAAAGATGCTGAGTTGAGCCGTATCCAAACCGAATCTGAGGAAAAGTATAGCCAAGCTTCTCAGACAATCGACAACTTGCAGGCTGAACTGACCACTTTGAGACAGTATCAGAAGACTAAGTTGGACGAGGAGCGCAAAGATGCTGAGGACGAGCTATTTGCTCGCTTTGCTGAGCTTGACGGTATTGAGGCGTTTGAGTCTCTCCGTACAAACTGTTCTGAAATGGCACTTGAAGATATCGAGAGCAAGTGCTTTGAGATTAAAGGTAGAAATACCACAGTTAACTTCTCGGTTAACAAACCTAAGTCTACTCGCATTGCGGTAGAAAAGAAATACGAAGACGAACCCTATGGTGGTCTGTTTGTGCAGTACCCACCTGCTAACAATTAAGGAGGATAAATTATATGGCTTATACAGTAATTAGAACCGATCTGCTTTCTGGCACTGATGTTGCTGCGGATTTGGTTTCTCTAAGAGTTTATGACGCTGATGACAACCAGATTGCTGTTGAGAACGGCACTATGGTCGAGCTCAAGGGTTATGAGGAAGGTCAGCGTGAAGTTATGAAAGCAGTCTTAGCTACTGCTGATTCAAAAGTTGAGGACTGCGCTATCGTTGCTTCTGAGGAAGTTATGTACGACGAGCGCAAGAAGAATTTGGATGAATTTGTTAACGAGGCTGGCGCAATCTGCCGTGGTTACATCCCTCGCAGCCGTAACATCTACTCCATTACTAAAGAAGGCTTCGTAGGCGCTACTGCTCCTACTGAGGTTGGCGCAGAGGTTGGTCTCGGCGCTGGTGGCAAGCTGGATGCCGATCTGGGTGACGATGGCACTGTCTATGGTACCGTAATGGCTATCGAGATCGCTGGTCGTTATACATACTATGTCATCAAAATTGCTTAATCTATAAGGAGGATACGAAAATGGCTGATTATAATGATATTGTAAGACTCGCTGTTGATGCATATCACGGCGTAACTACTAAATATTCCGTTAGTGAGTCTATGGACACTCTTCGTCAGGCATTGATCGAAGCTAACGGTGGTAGCACTGTACTTGATTACAAGGCTATCCGTGACGGTAAGTGCAACGGCTTGTTTACTATTGTTGAAACAATCCTTGCTCGTACTGTTGTTGAGGGTCTTCAGGGCGACGAGTACTTCAACGCTCTTGTTGACTTCCGTAATGTTGCCCTTGGCGACAAAAATGAATTCGTGGTAGAAGACAGCAACTTGTTCGTTGTTTCTGATGCTGCTGATGGTACTCAGGGTATCCGCAGACAGCGCCTTGGCGGACAGAGCACAACCTCTATTCCTACAACTTTCAAAGTTGTTAAGATTTATGAGGAATTGAACCGTGTTCTTTCTGGTCAGGTTGACTTCAACAAGTTCATTCAGCTCGTTGCTGAGTCTTTCCGCAAGAAGTTGCTCGACGACATCTATGGTTTGTGGAATGCTGCTACTGCTGCTGATTTCGGTGGCGCTGTTTACTTCCCGGCTGCTGGTAACTACGACGAGGATGCATTGCTTGATGTTATCGCTCATGTAGAAGCCGCTGCTGGTGGCAAGCCTGCTACTATCATCGGTACTAAGAAAGCTATCCGCAACTTGGCTCCTGCTATCGAAGGCAACGAGTCTAAGAGCGACCTTTACAACCTTGGTTACTACGGCAAGTTCTACGGCACTCCTGTTGTTTCCACTCCTCAGCGTCACAAAGTTGGTTCTACCGACTTCGTGTTCGATGACAATGTGTTAACAATCATCGCCGGCGACGACAAGCCTATCAAGTGCGTATATGAAGGTCAGTCTACTGTTCTGCTTGGCAATCCTACCAACAACAAGGACTTCACTCAGGATTACTTCTATGGTGAGAAGTATGGTATGGGTATCGTTCTTGCTGGCGGTAATGCTGGTATCGGCAGATACGAATTGACTGCCTAATCAATCATCTCAAACAATGAGGGGCGGCAACACTGTCGCCCCTCTACATTATTTGAATTAAAGGAGAATAATAATGGCAACTACAAAATCTAAAGTATCTAAGAATACTACACCTAAATCAACTGCAACCAAGACCACTACCGCTGCTAAGGAAAAGGAAGTTGTAACAACTGAAGTTGTTGAAGCTCCTGCTGAGAAGAAGCAGTACAAGGTTAAGAAGAACCTCGACCCCAATATGATTGTTACCGTTAAAAACGGCTTCCAAGGTCGTTTGATCTATAAGAGCAGACGCACCAACGAGCGTTTTGAATGGGAAACATTTGGCGACGAGCAGGATATGGATTTGCAGGAGTTAAAGAATGCGCGTAATTCATCTAAGGCATTCTTCGTAAACAACTGGTTCTTAATCGACGATCCCGAAGTTCTTGAGTACTTGGGCGTTTCCCAGTATTACAAGTATGCGCTTAACTTTAAGTCGTTTGATGACCTCTTCGAGAAGGCTCCTGACGATATTAAGGATACCATTGCGCATCTTTCTGCCGGTCAGAAGAAGTCCGTTGCATATCGTGCAAAAGAGCTTATTGCTGATGGCGTGATTGACTCTATCAAGGTTATCAATGCTTTGGAAGAGAGTTTGTCAATTGAGTTGATTGACAGAGAAAAATAAGAAGGAGGCGTATTATGAGCGTTTCCTACGACATTTTCACATCAATGTTTCTGGATAAGATTGAGGAATATAAGTTTATTCAGCTTCCCGAAGAAAATCGAACCCAAATCGTTGATGGATATATGAAGAGGGCTTGCGCCCAGTTTAAGAAGATCTGCAAGCACAACATCGCCACTGGAGACGACGATGCTCGTGAGTTCCCGATTGATATTCCAGACGAGGACATTGATGAAATTGCAGATATTATTTCCGAGGGTATGCTTGTACAGTGGATGAAGCCTTATGTGTACAAGCAGGAAAACTTAGAAAATATGCTTAATACAACTGACTATAATGGGTATTCCCCAGCGGAGCTGTTGCATCGTATTACAACGGCTTACAAAATGTGCAAAAAGGACTTCTCCAATATGATGAAGGACTACTCCTATAATCACGGAGATTTGTCGGATTTACACTTATGATGACAAGCAAGAATATGGAACTGCCTGATAAGGTCGTTCAGAAGTATTTGAAGGCTTTAATCGGTCAGTTTTATAAGATATTACCCATCAAGGAAAGCGGCGAGCCATCGCTCGGAAAATATATGGACAGTCTCCAAAGAGAAATGATCGGGTGTCAGAGTTTGATTGTGGCGCTCGACAACGACGAATTGTATTTAAGCCTCTTGGCTGTATTACAGTATCTAATCGAGAACGATTGTGATACGAATACTGTCAAATGCGAGGTTTTCAAAGCAATCAATATTTGTAAGAAATTACAGAAGAAATATGGTGCTGAGGAGGTGTAACTGTGAGTGCGTGGGATACCTATCAAGCACGATTAGAAGTCAACGGAACAACGAGACGCGAGCGTGCTTTGAAGCACACACAGTCGTATATCTCAAAGAAAATTACGGACTCATTATCCTGTCATAAGGTTTTAATTAACGGTATTGAACAGACGGTCACTATCTTAAATCAACGCGAAGATATGGCGCTCAAGAAAATTTGTGCTCTTCCCGGTGAGCAGTTGCTACACGGCGGTCTTGTGGATTTCGCTGATAGCAAATGGCTTATCACTGAGTTGGATGCAAATGATGAAGTATATACTTCTGGTATGATGCAACGCTGTAACTATCTGTTGAAGTGGCTTAACAAAAAGGGTGAAATCATCGAGAAGTGGTGTATCGTCGAAGACGGTACTAAGTATCTTATCGGTGAGAAAGCCGAGGACATGATGTCTATTGGTGATGCTCGTATTGCGATTACTATCTGCAAAGATAGCGACACAATTGAGCTTGGACGCGGAAAGAGGTTCTTGGTCGATGATCTCGATGCAGAGGCTCCTTTGGCATACCAAATTACGAAGCCCAACAAACTGTTCAATGTTTACGATGGACAAGGTGTATTCAGATTTATCTTGAACGAAGTAAATATGACAGACGATGATAATGTTGAGTTGCGCATCGCAGACTACTTCAATTGGAAACCAGATGTACAACTTGATAATGAACATCAAGATGCGGATATGACGCTTGAGGAAATTATAGACTCAGCCACCTCTAAGACCGAACAGGACGACAATAAGGAGGTGTGGTTATAATGGAACTTGAAGAATTTTTTGATTATAAGAACCGATTTATGAAAGAGTTGTGCTGCAACAAAGAAATCGTAACCCTTATAACCGATAAAGAGAATAGCAAGGTGCCTAATCACACATTGGCTTATTCACAGGTATATCCGTATGAGTTTGTTCCCGAAACCGTTGACAATGGTCAAACATTCGTATGTTTTGATGTTGACATTGCGGAAGTTGTTAACAAGACTTTCTATGTTCCTGTTTTGTATGTGTGGGTGTTTACTCATAAGAGTAAAATGCATTTAACCGCTGGCGGTGTGAGAACCGACATTCTTGCTTCAAAAATCAATGCGATGTTGAATGGAAGCAGATTCTACGGTCTTGGTGAGCTTGACCTGCGACAAGTTGGCAGGTTCTCTCCCATTACAGATTACCAAGGCAGAGTTCTTACATATTATGCCAAGGATTTCAATCGAAGTGGATCTAAACAACCACCTTCAAATAGGAAAAATGTCTAAGTTTTCATAGGAGCGTGAAGTATGGGAAAGAGTACGCTATATGAAACTAAGCATAAGATAAATGACTTTATTACAATCAGAGTCCCTACTATCAAAGATATAATCGAGAACGAAGACGATTATTACGGCAATGTTGCGTTAATCGTTGCTACACCCTACGATATGATGGTTCAGCTCGATGATATGAAAATCGACTTTACACAGATTAACGAATGGGATTTGTTCTTGCTTTTATTTAACGAATTGAGAACAAGAGACTTATCGCTTATCTTTGATGGATTAAATCTGAGGGATTTTGTTACAGCCGAGAACAAACAAAACGGCAATATTATTTTGGTCAACCCAAAAACAGGTGTTAAGATTGACCGAGCCATTCACGACCAAATTTGTAGATATCTTCGTAAGACTTTGCGATTGCAAAAGAATGACAAGAGACCTGCAAATGAAGAAGCTCGTAAGTTCTTAATTGAGCGTACACGCACGAAGCTCAAGCGACGCAGAAAACAACTTGTTGAGTCGCAGATCGAGAAGTATATTGTGGCGCTTGTAAATACATCTGAATTTCCCTATACATATGAGTCAGTATTGGGATTGACAATAAATCAGTTTTACGCCAGCCTACATCAAATCGTTAAGAAGATTAAGTATGACAAACTTATGATTGGATGTTACGCAGGCACGGTCAATATGAAAGAACTGGATCAGAATGAACTGAACTGGATTTCTAACTAATTACAGGAGGAACTATTATGATTATTAACGATATCACTATCACAAGCCTTGAGACTATCACGGCGTTTGATATTGCTGGCGCATATCGTTTTACTCTTGATGAATTGCAGAACGCTAAGATCGCAAATACTCAGGATAAAACTGATATCACCGGTAAGGGCGGTCGTAAGTTGAACTCTCTAAAGAAAAACAAGGCGGTTGTTATCTCTGGTACTAACGGTCTTGTTTCTGGTGGTTTGCTTGAAATGCAGACTGGTAGCGAGTTCAAGAGCGTGGACAACGCTCCTATCCGTTGGACTGACTATCTAACTATCACTGGCGATGCTGCTACCACTTCCTATAAGGCTGTTGGTACTGCCGGCAACGAAATCGAAACTGTTTACATCAAGAATGCTACCGACGGTACTCTTGGTGAGGCTTTAACTCAGGATGCTGCTGTTGCAGAAGGTAAGTTTACTTACGATCCTGATACTAAGGCTCTTGCTTTTGCTGAGGGCGCTTATGAAGACGGCACTGAGATTGTTGTGTTCTACACTCGTAACATCAAGGCAAATGTTCTTGAGAACATTTCTGACACTTATTCTGAAAAGTGCCAGCTTTACATCGACGCTTTTGGCGAAGACAAGTGCAACAATGTTTACCGTGTGCAGTTCTACATTCCTCGCGCTGACTTCAGCGGTAACTTCGACTTTGAACTTGGTGACAACCAGACTGTTCACGCTTTTGAAGCTGAGTCTCTTGCAGGCTCTTGCGGTTCTGCCGGTACGCTCTGGACTTATACCGTATTCGGTGCTAACGAAGGCGACGCTGCCTAATTATGGCTAAAGAAATTAAGGTGTGCCGAGTATGTGGAGACACATACGAAGCCTGCCGAACTTCTAATGTAACTAACACATTCAGGTGGCAGGATGTTTCCTGCTCACCTGAGTGCGGCGCTGAATATTTGCGCAGGATCAAACTGTCCAGAGAGGGTGGTTCTGCAACCTACCCCGTTATGTATAACGAGGATTATAACGGTTTCGACGGTGAACCCGAAGAAGAATATATCAGCGAATTTGGCTCCGACGAGTGAGCCTTATAACACAGATACACTATGGGGAGGAGAAATATTAAGTATAGGACAATACATTTTTCCTCCCCTTATTTTTCTGCATAAGAATGGTGGCGATTGAGTATGGAACGAACAATGGAACGAACAAAGTTCAATGTTGATAAAGATACAGAAAAACGCACATTCGACGGCATTATATTTGATAGTCAAATGGAAATGCGATTTTACCGTGATGTAGTTTTGCCTCAATCGAGGAGTGGTAATATTAAGCATTTTGAATTGCAAAAGAAATACATTCTACAACCAAAATTTCATAACGGTAAAAAGACTGTTCAGCCCATTGTTTATGTGGCTGACTTTTTTATTGAATATAGTGACGGAACCGTTGAGGTAATCGACACTAAGGGATGCCCAGACTCCGTTGCAAAAATCAAGCGGAAGATGTTTTGGTATCTCTATCCCGATATTACATACAAGTGGATTTGCTATTCCAAGATTGACGGAACCGAGGAAAACGGTGGATGGTGCGATTACGAGTATGTGCAAGAACAGCGCAAAAAGCGCAAAAAGGAAAAACAACTTAAAGAAATAAAGGAGAATACATAATGGCAAAAGATATTGAGAGAGTTTCTATCAATAAGTTTGAACAGGCTTTGAATACAGAAAACATCATCACTGAGACTTTGGTCGATACTGAGGATGTAACTATTCAGATTAAGAAAACAATCACTCTTCCCGAAATGATGCTATTCGTTCAGGAGGTTGTTGAGGCGTGTATCGACGGTGAAAACGGCGAGTACATTCCTGAAGCATACGACTTTGCTGTTCGTAGTGCGGTGCTTACACGCTATGCTAACTTTGCTATGCCTGCAAATCTTGACAAGCAGTATTGGCTTGTTTACAACACAAGGGCATTCCAGCAGGTTATCAACCACATCAACGAGTATCAGTTCAACGATATTATCAGAGCGATTGACAGAAAGATCAAGTATATGCTTGATGTAATGTCTTCTGCTGCTGTTTCTAAGATCCACGAGGTTATCGACAAGTTTAACGACATTGCCGAAACTGGTGAAAAGGTCTTTGGTGGCGCATCAGCAGATGAAATGGCTAATTTCGTTAACGGTGTAGCTAAACTAAAGGATATGAAGGAAGAAGATATCGCTAAGGTTATCCTTGATTCTAAGGCTGGAGAAAAATAATGGCAGACCGTTTCTTTTCGGACTGGGAGTCGCTCGTAAGTGCGGTTGACGCAAAGGCGACTCAGATACTGCAAAGGGATGTTGCTCCCGTCGCAGAGGACATACTGAAGAAACATATAAAATCTGATATTTATGATGTGTACACACCCAAGCCAAATGGTTGGGTTAATGGAACGACATATCAGAGACGACACGCCTTAGAGCAGGCTGTAACAACTATCGTACAGGATAAGCACACCATCTTAGTTACAAGTACTGCTACGGCTTCTCCTGCCGTCCTTAGTGGTTGGAGCTTCCACAACAGATACCCCGGTGCATTCCTCAAGTTGTTAGAGGTTGGTAATATGGGTATTTGGCGTGGTGGTTTTCCACGACCCGCAGTTACAAACACACAGAACGAAATTGACACAAGCCAAGAAATCAAATCAGCCATTCAAAACGGAATTCAAAGGGAAATCGGAATTTGTATTGAAATTTAACTTTGACGAGGGGTGAGTAACATCATCCCTCGTTTGTTATAAAGGATGGTGAAATGATGGCTTTTGGAGCAAAGATTAAATTATCCGTAAATACTTCCGGGGCATCAGCCTTCCGTTCAGAAATTCAAAAGTATGTAAATACAGCTACGGCAAGCAATCCGATTAAGTTAAAGAATTTCTCCGTAAGTATGACCAAGGAACAACAGAAGAAGATTGTTCGGGACATACAGACATATCTATCCGGTGATACGACCTTAACATTAAAGATTGGCAAAATTGATGCCACAGGTGCTGTAAATAAACTGCGTCAGCAATTGCAAACAATGCTGAGTGGTTTGAGCATAACTGGACTCAAAGAGTTTCTTGGTGAAACCAATATCGACAAGATTACTCAGGATATTGACAAGGCAAAACAGTCTGCAAGCCAATGGGCAGCGCAGATGCGTGTCATTGACGATATTCAAAAGAGGCTCGGAAGTACATACAGATCCGCCCTTTCTGGCAGTCAGATGGTCGGGGACGCAACCCAAGTACAACAGATTACTGCTGCCTATACTGCTTGGCAGGTAAAGGTTGAGGAACTCCGAAATACAAAGGTTGCTTTATCTGCTGAAGAATTGCAAGCCTTACAACAGGAAGGTATCGCTTTACAGCAGAAGATTACGCTTATTCAGGAAGAACAAGCGGCAACAGCGCAGGCTGCGACCGAGGCTGAGCGTGCTGCGGCACAGGAAGAAATAGCAGCTCGTAAAGAACTCGCTCTTGCGCAACAACAAGTTTCTTTGAAATCACAAGTTCAAAGATATATTATGTCCAACAGCAAAGCCTATAAGGTTTATGGTGCTGAGCTTGATGGAATTATGCATAGATTGCAGAATGAGTCCAGCTTAACTGACGAACAGTTGAAGCAAATCAGAATGCGTTTCTATGAAATTCAGACCAGTGCGAAGGCTGCCGGTATGTCTGGTAATACCTTCTTCGATACAATGAAGAAAGGTTTTGCTAAGTTCGGCGGTTGGTCTTTAATCACTCGTACATTGATGGCTGTATATCGTATTTTTACTAATATGATTACTGCTGTCAAAGAATTAGATGCGGCGATGACCGAATTAAAGAAAGTTACAGATCTTTCTGAGAGGTCATATCGTGAATATTTAGTTACCGCACAACAGCTCTCAAAAGAGATTGGCGCAACACTCGCAGACACTGTAAATGCTACTGCTGACTTCGCAAGACTTGGTTATAGTATTGCAGATTCCACTGCGCTTGCTGAGGCTGCTCTTGTTTACAAGAATGTTGGTGATGGTATCGAAGATATTGGTACTGCATCTGAGTCTTTGATTTCTACCATCAAAGCCTTTGAACAGTTTGGTGAGTCTGCAAATAATGCTATGAGCATTATCGACAGATTTAACGAAGTTGGTAACAATTTTGCCATCAGTTCAGAAGGTATCGGTTCTGCGTTACAGCGTTCTGCTTCTTCTCTTGCAGCGGCTGGTAACACGCTGAACCAAAGTATCGCCCTTGTAACTGGTATGAACGCCGTTGTTCAAGATCCAGAAAAGGTTGGTACGGCATTAAAAACTATTTCGATGTATTTGCGTGCGGCTAAGACCGAGGCTGAGGAAGCTGGCGAGTCTACCGAGGGTATGGCTAATAGCGTTTCTGAATTAAGAAGCGAGCTATTAACATTAACTAAGGGCAAAGTCGATATTATGCTCGACGACAAGACATTCAAATCCACCTATGAGATTATGAAAGACTTGTCTAAGGTATGGAACGACCTTGCAGACATTGACCAAGCAAATATCCTTGAGCTTATCGGTGGTAAGCGTAACGCTAACGCTGTTACATCGTTGCTTACAAACTTTGAAGATGCTGAAAAAGCTTTACAGACTGCTGCTCAGGCTTCTGGCTCTGCGCTCGCAGAAAATGAGAAGTACCTTGACAGTATTGCTGGTAAACTCAGTGTATTCCAGTCAAAGTTTGAAACATTTTCAACTAATCTAATTGACAGTGGTGTTGTTAAGTTTGTGGTTGACCTTGGCTCTGTCCTGTTAACCATTCTTGATACACTGAATAGAATTCATCTTTTATTACCTTTAATTGCGGTTACTACTGCCGTTATTATGGGTCACATGAACGCCAACAAGATGGCTATGCTTGTTCAGCAAATTCTTCTCCAGAAGAACGCTATTATTGCTGAAAAGGCTGCATCTGACCAGTTGGCTGTTTCGCTTGCAGGCTTAAACGCACAACAGCGTAAGTTGTTGTTAGCAGAGCTTGACCGTGCTGTAGCAAGTGGTACTCTTAACGCTACACAAAAGGCACAGATTGTATCTACGCTTGGTCTTGCCGGTGCAGAGGGTACACTAACTGTTGCAAACAAAGGTCTTGCTGCAAGTTTCAAGACTCTTATGGCTTCTATCCCGATTTGGGGTTGGATTGCTCTGGGTATTTCTTTAGTCCTTGAGCTTGCTACCGCTATTGGTGATATGATCGGCAATATTGAAACATCTGAGGAAAAGATTGCTCGATTAAATGATGAAATGAAGGAGACTGTTGCGAATATTCAGAACATTTCTACTGAATATCGTAATTTGAAGTCTTCTGCCGACGAAGTAATCCCAAGGTTCGTTCAGCTCGCAAAGGGCGTTGACGACTTTGGTCGTAATGTCAGCCTCACTGATGAAGAGTACGCAGAGTTCTTATCATTGAATAACCAAATTGCTGAAATGTTCCCAGAATTAAATATGGGTATGGACAGCAATGGTAATGCTATGTTGGCTCTGTCTTATTCTGCAAATACTCTATCTGACTCCCTGTGGGAGTTGGTTGAGGCTCAGAGAGCTGCGGCTAACAAGCAAATTGCAGATGAAGAGTTGCCAGATTTAATTGAAAAGGCAACTGGTATTCAAGACGAATATAACAAACAGATTGACGAATATGCAGAGAAGATACGCTTAATCAAAGGCTTATCTCACGATGGTATTGGTAGTTTCCTAAACACCGATTCCGATACAATGAACGCATATTCACAGTTTATACAACAAACCGGTGTCAATGCGGAATATCATTATACTCCAGATAATTATCATACGGAATATACGGAGTATGGGTCATATCCAGTTTATGATAGCCCCGGACTTTCATATTATCAATTTGATGAAGACGAAGAAAAGTTCGAGGATGCAGTTAACCAGTTTGTTACCAACCAAGAAAAGCTTATTAACGATGCAAAAGAAAAGATAAATAAGCAGTGGCAGTCCATTATGCCTGCTATTAACTCTTGGATGCAAACTGAGGAAAACTTCAATTCTTTAGACAATGAATTGCAAACCATTGTTTCAAAGATGCTGGGCAATATTAACCTTGCTGATTTGAAGATTGAAGGCACCGATGATATGAAGAGCCAGATTAAAGAATGGCTCATTGACCCTATTGCTGAAGCTACTCCAGAAGCACAGGCTGCGGTTGAGAAATTGTTTAATACAATGACCGCATTTAATAACGGTGAAATGACCTTTAGCCAATATCAAATGGCTGTTGATGGTCTTGTAGCCGATCTTGAAGCTGCTGGATTTAGCAATAAGTTCATTAACACTTTAACACTAACACTTAACATTGATGATCTTTATAACAAGGCTGACAAAGTTAAGAAGCTGTTGAAGGATGAATATAAAGATGCCGTTGATGATTTTAGTGCGGAAGAAATTGAACTTGCTTACAAAGTTCAGGCTGCCGACGGATCACTAACTCTGGATGAACTTCGACAAGAAATTCTTGAGTTAGGTAATATGGGCGCTGAAATGGTTGAAGTCTTAGACTTCTCACCAATGACAGACGCTTTCGACGACATCACAAGTGGTTTGAATAGCATAATCTCGTCTATGGAGAAGTTGCGTAATGGCACAGCTCTTACAAAGGCAGAGATTGCGAAACTGGCTCTCCAGTACCCAGAGTTGCTTGAAAAAGCAAATCTATTCCAAGACGGTACAATCGAAGGTCAGAACAGAGTTCTACAGAACTTGCTTGATAACTACGAGGCAGAATACGATGCAACTATTGAGGCAAAGATTGCTGAACTGAAAGCAGCTAATGAGTGCTTAACTGCACAAATGGAGCTTGAAGACAGAAAACTTGCGGTCATTCTTGAAATCAAAGAAGCCGAAGTAAACGGCAAAATTGATAGCGAGGAATGGCTCGTCAACAAAGTTGCTGAGTTTAATGATCTACAAGGTCGTAACTATGTTTCAATGGAAAACGGTATCCTTACCGTTAATCAAAATGCACTTAATGCTCAAATGCAGAGTGCAAACGAAGCTGCCGCAGAAAACACAGACGCTTGGGGTCAGAGTGCATCTGATGTAACAAGCTTCTACAACGCTTCTGCTAATGCATCTGTTGAAACAACCAATCAGGCGCAAGAAAAGATCCGTACAAAAATCAATGGTATTGGTGAATGGTTTAAGGCTCTTTGGGAGTCTATTTGCCGTCTATTCTCTACCGGTAAGTGGGAATGGGGTATCCTTGAGGAAGTTTACGACGATGCCGAAATCAATGTTGGTTTGAATGCTGACCTAAAGGGCAAGTATAACTACAACAGTATTGATAATAAGACCATCGACGACTGGACGAGTACTCAAGAAAAGGCGGTTGCTGACCGTCTGGAAGATATCAAGTCTCAGTATCAGACCAACTTAAACATCATTGACAACCTTGAAAGTTTGAAGGGTCTGGACTTAACTTCGCTTTATGGTTCTTCAAGTAGCAATAGTAGTAAGAACGATAAAGAAGTTGAAGAATATATTGCCGATATTGATAAATACTACGCTGCTCTCAAGAGACTCGAAGATGCACAGGCTCTAAGAGAAAATCTTGAAGCAGAGTTAGATCATACGGACGACCCCGCTGCGAAGATTAAGCTATACGATAAGCTCGTTGACGCATATAAGGAAGAAGCGGCTGCTGAACGCAACCTTATTACGGAG
>JAFVVS010000032.1 GCA_017502025.1 Alistipes sp.
CAACGGCAAGATTGAGGGTATCGTGCCAAAGAGCTACATCCCGAACTACTCGGAGTTCTACGAGAGCCGTTGGTTCTCGGAGGGGCGTGATATTCGCAATGCCGAGATTACAATCTGCGGTCAGCGAGTGCGCTTCGGTACAGACTTGTTGTTCAGCGTTCACGGAGTGAAATTCGGCGTAGAGATTTGCGAGGATTTGTGGGTACCTGCACCGCCATCATCGGATATGGCATTAGCAGGGGCAACCCTTATCTTCAACCTCTCGGCTACGCCCGAGATTTTGGGCAAGCACGCCTACTTGCGTTCGCTTATCAAGCAGCAGTCGGCACGAGCATTGTGCGGATATATCTACGCATCGGCAGGCGTGGGAGAGTCCTCGACAGACCTCGTATTTACGGGCAACGGCATCATAGCCGAGAATGGCAAAATTATCGCTGCTCGTGAGCGATTCGTGCGTGAGGCGAGATTGACCGTGGCGGATATTGATGTAGAGCATATCTTCAACGAGCGTCGCCGACACACCTCGTTCATCAACCTCGACAACCGCTTCGATGTGATGAAAATAGATATTGCACAACCCGAGAGCGAGTTGGAGCGAGAGATTAACCCTGCGCCATTTATCCCTACAGAGAGGGAAGAGGGGTGTGCCGAGGCCTTCACAATTCAGTGCTCGGGCTTGGCACAACGCCTTTCGAGTATCAACTGCAAGTGCGCAGTAATAGGTATTTCGGGCGGTTTGGACTCTACTTTGGCGTTGTTGGTAACTGTTGCCACATTCGATATGCTCGGACTCGACCGCAAGGGCATTATCGGTGTTACAATGCCTGGTTTCGGCACCACCGACCGCACCTACCAGAATGCCCTGACGCTGATGAAGGAGTTGGGTATCACCACCCGAGAGATCTCTATCCGCAAGGCGTGCGAGCAGCACTTCGAGGATATTGGCTTGAATGCTTCCGAGCGAGGTGCTGCCTACGAGAATTCGCAAGCTCGTGAGCGCACGCAGATACTTATGGACTTGGCGAACTTGGAGGGTGGTATCGTCATCGGCACGGGCGATTTGAGCGAGGCTGCTCTCGGCTGGGCGACCTACAATGGCGACTCGATGTCGATGTATAACCCTAACTGCTCTATTCCGAAGACCTTGGTGCGCAACCTCGTTGAGTGGTGCGCCAAGAACGATAAGAACGAGCGAGTTTGCTCGACTTTGAAGGATATTGTCGACACCCCTGTAAGCCCCGAGCTTCTGCCGGCCGACGAGAAGGGCAACATTGCGCAAAAGACCGAGGATTTGGTGGGCCCATACGCCCTGCACGACTTCTTCATCTACAACTTCTTGCGCAACGGCTTCTCGCCCGCAAAGATTGAGTACTTGGCGTGCCGTGCCTTCGACGGAGAGTTTTCGAAGGAGGAGATAAAGCATTGGTTGCAGGTATTCTTGCGCCGTTTCTTCTCGCAACAGTTCAAGCGTTCGGCAGCACCCGATGGACCAAAGGTGGTTACGGTGTCGCTCTCGCCACGAGGCGATTTGCGAATGCCAAGCGATGCTTCGGTTGCGGAGTGGCTGAAATAGAGCAACTGAAATAGAGAATGACTAAATAGAGAATGACCCGCCTAACTCGGTTAGACGGGTCATTTTCTCAGCCAACCACAATATCCGCTTACTTGCCTATGCAGAAGTGGGAGAAGATGGTTTGGAGGATGTGGTCGTTGGTGATGCGGCCGGTGATTTCGCCAAGGGAGTCGGCGGCTCGGCGAAGTTCCTCGGCAAGTAATTCGCTCGAAAGATTCTCCGCAATAGCCTTCTTGGCGTGGTGAATATATCCCAACGCATCGTTCAGCGCATAGGCGTGGCGCATATTCGACACCACAACATCGCCCTGATAGGCTCCGTCGATATCGACCAACTCGCACAATGCGTCACGCAGTGCATCCGTGCCGTCATCGTAGCGTGCCGAGAGGTAGATTGCCCCCTCGATACCCAAATCTTCTTCCTCGACAGTATCCATCTTATTGACCACCACAAGCAACTTCTGATTCTCATCCAGCTCGGGCAGCTCCAACTGTGTATCTGACGGCTCGACCATATAGATGATTATATCGGCCTCCTTTATCGCCCTCTCGGTGCGTTCGATGCCCATCTGTTCGAGTTTATCGTCGGTATCGTGCAGACCCGCCGTATCGATAAATCGGAAGCGGATATCGTCAATCATTATCATCTCCTCGATAGTATCTCGGGTGGTGCCCGCAATCTCCGACACCATAGCTCGATTATCCTGCAAAAGGGCATTCAGCAAGGTGCTCTTGCCGACATTCGGGCGACCCACGATAGCCACCTTCACGCCCTCACGGATAGCGTTGCCCATACGGAACGACTCCAAGAGTCGCCATACTGCACTCTCTACTCTATTGAGCATCTCCGAAAGGCGTGTGCGGTCGGCAAATTCGACATCCTCCTCGCCAAAGTCGAGTTCGAGTTCGAGCAGAGCACAAATCTCCAACACCTCATCACGCAAACCGTCGAGCATCTTCGAGTAGCCGCCACGCATCTGCGTCGAGGCGATAGCGTGCTCGGCACGGCTCTCGGCAGCAATCAAGTCGGCAACCGCCTCTGCCTGCGAGAGGTCGATACGGCCGGCAAGAATAGCTCGTTGCGAGAACTCGCCCGCCTGTGCCATTCGTGCGCCAAGCTCGCACAGCAGGCGGATAACCTCCTGTGCAATATAGCGTGAGCCGTGAATCGAAATCTCGACCGACTCCTCGCCCGTATAGGAGTGTGGGGCACGGTATATCGCCACCACAACATCGTCTATAACTCGCTCACCCTCACGGATAACGCCATAGCGGATGGTATGTGTTTTGACCTCGGCAAGCGACTCTCGCCCGACAAATATATTGTCGAGCAACTCCACAGAGCCTGCGCCACTCATACGAATAACGGCAATCGCTCCACCAAATGCCGTTGCCGGCGCAACAATAATTGAATTATCCATTTTACATTATTTATAAGCCTACATCAACACCTGTAAAAATGGAATTATAAGCAGATGAGAGTAAGGCAAACAAGGAGCCGAGTGCGCAGCATAGTAAGCCTATGTGAGCAACTCGGCTACCGAAGTTTAACGCAGCTATCGCTGCTTAGAATTCCATTTTCGAGTGGCGGAGATAGGTATTATAACGCCACTTTGCATTCTCCTCGGCTGCTGCATACAACTCCTCAGCCTCCTGTGGGAAGGTCTTTTGGAGCGAAGTGTAGCGCACCTCCTTCAAGAGGAAGTCACGGAACTTCGACCAATCCGGCTCCTTCGAGTCGAGTACGAACGGATTCTTGCCCTCCGCTTCGAGAAGTGGGTTGTAGTGCCACAAGTGCCAGTAACCGCACTCAACGGCCTGCTTACCGATGGTCTGTGTGCGAGTCATACCGCCCTTGATACCGTGGTTGATACAAGGAGCGTAGGCGATAATGAGCGATGGTCCAGGATAAGCCTCAGCCTCCTTCAACACATTGAAGAGCTGGGTCTGCGATGCACCAATCGACACCTGTGCAACATATACATAGCCGTAGGTCATTGCGATAGCACCCAAGTCCTTCTTGCGGATACGCTTACCCATCGAAGCGAACTTCGCAACTGCACCCACAGGGGTAGATTTCGAAGACTGACCACCTGTGTTCGAATATACCTCGGTATCGACAACGAGGATATTTACATCCTCACCGCTTGCCAAGACATGGTCTACACCGCCAAAGCCGATATCGTAGCCCCAGCCGTCGCCACCGATAATCCACTGCGACTTCTTCACGAGGAAATCCTTGTGTTCGAGGATAGCCTTGCACTTATCGCAACCGCAAGCCTCGCACAACTCGATAACTCGTGGAGCAACCTCTGCCGACTTGGCTGCCAAGTGGCGAACATCCAACCACTCCTGCAACACTGCCTTCAACTCGTCAGAGCACTTCTCGCACGAGAGTGCCTCCTTAACGATAGATGCCAAGTTCTCACGAATCTTCTCGTTACCGATGTGCATACCCAAGCCGAACTCTGCATTATCCTCGAACAACGAGTTAGCCCAAGCAGGGCCTTGCCCCTTGTCGTTGGTGCAGTATGGAGTCGAAGGTGCCGATGCCGAGTAGATTGAGGTACAACCCGTAGCATTTGCCACCATCATACGCTCACCGAAGAGTTGTGTAATGGTCTTGATATAAGGTGTCTCGCCACAACCTGCGCAAGCACCCGAGAACTCGAACAATGGCTGCATAAACTGCAAATTCTTGACAGTCTTCTCACGGTCGAGGTTCTTGTAGCCCACGGTGTGGTGCATATAGTTCCACTTCTCAACCTCGCCCATCTGCGATGCGAGTGGCTGCATAACGAGAGCCTTACCCTTAGGTGCAGGGCAGACATCGACACAGTTGCCGCAACCTGTACAGTCGAGTGGCGACACCTGAATGCGGAACTTATACTCCTTGGTATTTGCAATACCCTGCTTGAACTCTGTTCCCTCTGGTGCAGCAGCGGCCTGCTCCTCGGTTGCGAGGAATGGACGGATAGCTGCGTGAGGGCAGACATAAGCACACTGGTTACATTGGATACAAGTGTCGAGATTCCACTGCGGAACATTCACTGCAATGCCTCGCTTCTCCCAAGCGGCAGTACCATTGTCCCAAGTACCATCCTCACGACCAACGAATGCCGAAACAGGGAGCTGATCGCCCTTCAATGCGTTGATTGGATCAACCACATTGCGAACAAACTCCGGGCGTGACAAATCAACCGATGCGTGAGCCTCCTCAACAACAAGGTCTGCCCACTCTGCCGGTACTACAACCTTCTCAACTGCGGTAGCACCTGCATCGACAGCGGCGTAGTTCATATTTACGATATCCTCGCCCTTCTTGCCGTAAGATTTGTAGATAGCCTTCTTCATCTCCTCGACAGCCTTCTCGAACGGAATAACATTCGCAATCTTGAAGAATGCCGACTGCATAATGGTGTTGGTGCGGTTACCCAAGCCCAACTCCGATGCAATCTTGGTTGCATTGATGATGTAGAAGTTGATATTGTGCTTTGCAAGATATACCTTCATATGGGTTGGCAACGATGCGCAAGTAGCCTCGGCATCGAGTACCGAGTTGAGCAAGAATGAGCCACCGTGCTTCAAGCCCTTCAAAACATCGTACTTATCGACATACGATGGAACATGGCAAGCGATAAAGTCAGGCGTAGTTACCAAGTATGGCGAAGTGATTGGCTTGTCGCCGAAACGAAGGTGCGACGAGGTGTAACCACCCGACTTCTTCGAGTCGTAAGAGAAGTATGCCTGGCAATACTTGTCGGTCGAACCACCGATAATCTTAATCGAGTTCTTGTTTGCACCAACTGTTCCGTCAGCACCCAAACCGAAGAACAACGCCTCGAAGGTACCCTCCTTTGCCATCGAAATCTCCTCGCCAACAGGCAACGAGAGGTTTGTAACATCATCAACGATACCCACGGTGAAGTGGTTCTTTGGAGTCGAGAGTGCCATATTAGCATATACTGCCAACATCTGTGCAGGGGTGGTATCCTTCGACGAAAGTCCGTAGCGACCACCGATAATTGCCGGCTGCAACTCCGAGCCGTAGAATGCATCTACGATATCGAGGTACAAAGGCTCGCCATTTGCTCCCGGCTCCTTGGTGCGGTCCAAAACGCAAAGGGTCTTAACCGACTTTGGCAATACATTGAAGAGGTATTTTGCCGAGAATGGGCGGTAGAGGTGAACAGTTACAACACCCACCTTCTCGCCACGAGCATTCAAGAAATCAACGCACTCCTTCAAGGTCTCGGTTACCGAGCCCATAGCCACAACTACACGGTCGGCATCCTCTGCTCCGTAGTATACGAATGGCTTGTACTCACGACCTGTGATTTTTGATATTTCTGCCATAGTCTCTGCCACCATATCAGGCACTGCATCGTAGAACTTGTTTGCAGCCTCACGAGTCTGGAAGTAGATATCCGGATTCTGCGCAGTACCACGAGTTACAGGCTTCTCAGGGTTGAGAGCACGAGCACGGAACTCCTTCAACGCCTCACGGTCGAACAACGCTATGAGCGAAGCCTCGTCCATAAGTTCCACCTTCTGAATCTCGTGCGATGTGCGGAAGCCATCGAAGAAGTGAAGGAACGGAACACGAGACTTCAACGCCACGATGTGTGCCACACCTGCCAAGTCCATAACCTCCTGAACAGACGAGGTTGCCAACTGCGCAAAGCCTGTCTGGCGTGCCGCCATAACATCCTGATGGTCGCCAAAGATCGAGAGCGACTGTGCAGCCAAAGCACGAGCCGAAACATGGAATACGCCAGGGAGCAACTCACCCGAAATCTTATACATATTCGGAATCATAAGCAACAAACCCTGCGAAGCGGTGAAGGTCGATGTCAAAGCACCACCCTGCAACGAGCCGTGTACTGCACCCGCAGCACCAGCCTCCGATTGCATTTCAACAACCTTAACTGTCTCGCCAAAGATGTTTTTGCGACCTTGTGCAGCCCACTCATCGACATACTCTGCCATTGTTGAAGATGGCGTGATAGGATAGATGGCAGCAACCTCCGAGAACATATACGCAATATGTGCTGCGGCATAGTTACCATCACAAGTGATAAATTTCTTTTCTGCCATAATTTTTAAGATTTTATGTTTTGTTGTTTGTTATTTCTGCTTGCAAATACCTCGCAAAACGAACATTTCAGCTCCCAAATCGGGCAAAAACCCATTTTGCGCATACAAATTTAGATATTCCAATCGAACAAAACAAAAAAACGCCCTGTTAGTTTACTAACAGAGCAAAATTTTGCTTTTAGCCAATGTTCTTGGTTTTGCGGACTCCGGGGGTTGTCACGGCGCAACCAAAATAGGGGCAATAGGGGTTATAGGGATAATAGGGGGCGCTGAAAGTTTTTGGTTTTCCGAACTCTGACGGTGGTCAAGGCGCAACAGGATTAAGGGCTGTTAACGGCTATTAAGGGCTAGTAAGGGAGCGCTGAAAGTTTTTGGTTTAGCGGACTCCGAGGGTGGTCACGGCGCAAGAAAATTAGAGGCGTTAGAGGCGTTAGGGTCGTTAGGGGTGCGCTGAAAGTCTATTAGCCAATGGCTAAATTAAAAATTCCTTTAATTGTCAATTATCAATTATCAATTGTCAATTTGAGTTTTCTACTCACTACTCTCTACTCACTACTCACTATCTCTTGCACGCCTTCCACGCCACCTTGCGGGCTTGCTTGGCAAGTGCCGGGGTATTCTCGACCTTTATCAAGTCGGTTGTGCCACGGTCGCCCGTGAGTTGCACATCTTTGGAGTATTTCGGATAGAAGGTTACATCCTCCTGCTTGATATCGAGCAAAGTATAGGCGTAGGCAAGGCTCGCAATATACATCGCCAAACCCTCCGAAAGGTGGGTGTTATTCTGCGAGCGTTGCAACTTATAGCCCGACTTGGAGAGTTGCTTATGCTGACGACCGAGGTATATCGCCTGACCGACATTTACATAGAACTCGCAGTTCTTGCCCATCGAAGCTCCCACCTCGTAGATCTCCTTCTGGATGGTGCGATGCACCTTCTCGTAGAGCACATCCCACTCCGCCTGATTTGCGGGTTTTACGCCGTTATTATAGAGTTGGTAGATTCCCTTGCGGTAGTCGGTATTGCCCTGCGGATAGGAGAATGGCACCATCAAGCCACAGCGCACCTTGGTTGCCACCTCCGGCTTCATCATCTTCTTGATGCGCTCAACCAAGAGGTTGAGGTCGAATGTTCCGCCCTGCGAACGGACATAGCGGCGCATAGTGCTCTCGGGTTGGAGCACCATAATATCCCACGGTTTATCCGTAACCACGCTTTCGAGCGTTACGCCTATGCCGTTCAAGCCGTTACGATAGCCCTTATTAGGGGTTTTCTTGGGGTTTTCCGAGCAGTCATAGAGCCAATATTGATATGTGCTATGCACCACCTGATTGACCTTACCGTGGCGGTAGGTATATTCGGGGTTGTCGATACCGTTGTACTGCTGTTCGAGGGTAGAGCCACCGAGGTAGGCGTGACCCACTACAACAGGGCGGTCGGCACTTTTGGCGATAGCACTCAACCAGCGCATCGAGTCACGAGTCCAACTATTTCCCACACCGAGAATATAGAGCGTATCGCACTTCGCCTTTGGCTCGGCAGCCTGCAAATCTGCCAGGCCAAACATCAAGCACACTGCAAACAGAATCACTCTTTTCATATCTCTATCATGTTTAGTTTCTATTCTCTGCCACCCACTTTGTAAGCTCCACAAAGTCAGCGACCGACAACTGCTCGGCACGCTTGGTAAAGAACGGATGCTCCGCACCGCCGAAGTCGCCAAAAGCAGAGCGCAATGAGTTGCGCAACATCTTTCTGCGCTGTCCGAATGACGCCTTCACAACCTTCACAAACAACTGTTCATCGCAGTCGAGCGAAGTGGTGGCATTTCGGCGCAGACGAATTACCGCACTCTTAACCTTTGGTGGCGGATTAAAGACCTTCTCCGAAACGGTGAAGAGATATTCGATATCGTACCACGCTTGGAGCAGTACGCTCAATATGCCGTAGGTCTTCGAGCCCTCCTTCTCGGCGATGCGCTCAGCGACCTCCTTCTGAATCATTCCGACGCACTCGGGAACGAGGTTGCGATGCTCGATGATTTTGAAAAATATCTGCGAGGAGATGTTGTACGGGAAGTTTCCGATAACCTTCACACCCTCGGGAAAGTACTCCGCCAAATCCATTTTGAGGAAGTCGCCCTCTCGCAAACGAGGCGAGAAATCGGGGTAGTGAGCGTGGAGATAGGCGATACTCTCGGTGTCGATATCCACGCCATAGGTGACGATATCGTCACGACGCAACAGATACTGCGTCAATACGCCCATACCGCAACCAACCTCCAAGACCTTATCGGGATTTTCGGCAGTTCCGCCCGACAATGAGTTGCAAATCTTCTGCGCTATATTCAGGTCGGTCAGAAAGTGCTGACCCAACGCCTTTTTTGCTCTAACTTGTTCCATACCGCAAAGATAATAACTATAACGGAAAACGGAAAGCGGAAAACGGAAAACTTTTCAGAAAACCACAACTAAAAAATCGTCAATGATTGAGGAAATTTTGTGCGAAGCAAAGAGCCGAGTTAGCAGCATACTCAGGCGTATGTGAGAAACTCGGCTACTGCAGATTCGTGCAAAATTTACCAATCAGAACGATTTTAGTGCTATTTCTATAACTTGATGCATATCGTAGTAGCGGTAGTCGGCAAGGCGACCACCAAACAGATACTTCGTTTCGGCATCGGCAAGGGTGCGATACTTGGCATAGAGAGTGGTGTTGCGCTCATCGTTGATTGGATAGTATGGCTCGGCACCCTCGTGCCACTCTATTGGGTATTCACGAGTGATTACGGTGTGCTCGGTGCCCCTATCCTCGAAGTGTTTATGCTCGATTATGCGTGTGAAAGGGGTCTCTCGGTCGGTATAATTCTCGACCGCAACACCCTGAAAATCTCGTTGCGAGAGTCGCTCCTCCTCAAATCGCAACGAGCGATACTCCAACTTGCCAAAGCGATAGTCGTAGAAGCGGTCCAATTCGCCCGTATATAGCACCTTTTCTGCCATCGCATCAAACGTCTCACGGTGGTCGAAATAGTCGGTATCGAGTTGCACCTCAACGCCCTCCAAAAGTACGTCAATCAGAGGGTTATAACCACCGACAGGGATACCCTGATAGGTGTCGTTGAAGTAGTTATTGTTGCGCTCGAAGCGGAGTGGCAGGCGACGAATTATCCACGCAGGAAGTTCGTTGCAGTTGCGCCCCCACTGCTTCTCGGTGTAGCCCTTGATAAGTCTTTCAAAAATATCCTTGCCGACCAGCGACAACGCCTGCTCTTCGAGGTTTTGTGGCTCGTGGTCGAGGTGGAGTCGTTGCTCCTCAATCTTCGCCTTTGCCTCCTCGGCCGTCTTCACGCCCCACAGCGCATCGAAGGTGTTGAGATTGAACGGCAATGGGTAGCGTTCGCCCTTATAATTGGCAAGTGGAGAGTGGGTAAACGGTTTGAACTCCACAAAGGAATTTACAAAATCCCAAACCTCTTTGTTCGAGGTGTGGAAGATATGCGCTCCGTACTTGTGAACGAAGATGTTGTCTTGGTCTTCGCAGTAGCAGTTGCCGCCCGTATGGCTTCGGCGATCTATTACAAGCACCCTCTTACCCGCCTTGTGGGCACGATAAGCCGCTACGGCACCATACAGTCCGGCACCGACAACCAACAAATCATATTTGAATGCAGAATTCAAAATGCAAAATGCAAAATTATACTTTTAGCTTTTAGTTTTGTTTTATAATTAGAGAATTTAGTGAGTTTAATGAATTTAAGGATTGGCGCACCTTAAACTCCCTATACTCCCTACTCTCCTTAAATTCCCTATCTCTTGCGCCAATTTATATCTGTTTGCGTAAGCGGGCTACAGGTATATCCAGCATCTCTCTGTACTTGGCAACCGTTCGGCGGGCGATGCAGTAGCCTTTATCATTGAGAATATTCATCAACTGCTCGTCGGTGAGCGGTTTGCGCTTGTTCTCGGTGGCGATTGCCTCCTGCAAGATATTCTTCACCTCGTATGACGACACCTCCTCGCCACTCTGTGTCTGCATAGCCTCCGAGAAGAGCGATTTCAGCAAGATAATACCAAACTGCGTCTGGACATACTTGCTATTCACCACACGAGAGATTGTCGAAACATCGAGCCCCGTGCGGTCGGCAATATCCTTCAAAATCATCGGGCGCAGTTTGCTCCTGTCGCCATCCTTAAAGTACTCTCGCTGGTAGTCGAGGATGGTCTGCATTGTGCGCATAAGGGTGTCGTGGCGTTGCTTTATCGCCGACATAAACCACTTTGCCGAGTCTATTTTATTCTTTATAAACTGTATTGCCGCCTTATCGCTGTCGCTCTTTTCGCCCTTTGCGGTCGCCATATCCTTAATCATATCGACATAGTGGCGATTAAGGCGCAACTCGGGGATGTTGTAGGAGTTGAGCGAGAGGTCGAACTGACCATCGTGGTATTCGAGCAGAAAGTCGGGAATGATATATGGCGCAGCCCCTTCGCCACCCTCCGAGAAGAGGTTGCCCGGCTTGGGCGAGAGGTGCTGAATCTCCTGCACCGCATCTCGGAACTCCTCCTCCGATACGCCAAGGCGTGTTATCAGTCGCTCGTAGTGCTTCTTGACAAACTCCTCGAAGTGGTTTTGCAAAATCTTGTGTGCCAGCTCACGCTCGGGCGTGTCGAGCGGTTGCGCCTCGATCTGCAACAGCAACGACTCCTGCAAATCTCTTGCACCCACGCCCACAGGCTCCAAGTGGTGAATTATCGAGAGCAGGTACTCCAACTCCTCGCTTGTCGTTTCGATGCCGAGCGAGAAGGCTATATCGTCAGCCAGCGATTCGAGGTCACGACGCAGATAGCCATCCTCGTCGATACTGCCGATAAGGAATATGGCGAGTTGCTCTTCTTCTTCGGATAGATTTTTGTAGCCCAACTGCTCGATAAGCGACTCCTGCAACGAGCGACCACCCGAAATCTGAACATTTCGAGGTTGGTCATCCTTGGAGTAGTGGTTCAAGCGGCTCTTGTAGGCGGGGGTATCGTCCTCACGCAGATACTCCTCGACCGAGATTTGCTGAGGCTCCTCCTCGCTCTCGGCGGAGTGCTCCTCTTCGAGAACGACATTCTCCTCGATCTCCTCCTTTATGCGCTGTTCGAGCATAACGGTAGGCAGTTCCAGAAGTTTAATCATCTGAATCTGCTGTGGCGAGAGTTTCTGCTGCTGCAAGAGCAGTTGTGCGTTTGATAATTTCATAGCGGTAATAAATCGAACTGCAACAAATTACCGGAACTTCATTTAAGTAAAACAGAGCCTATGGCGACCATAGACTCTGTTTTGGCTATTAGCCATTAGCCATTGGCCATTAGCTTTTATATAATTCAAAATTCAAAATGCAAAATGCAGAATGCAAAATTTAGCGCAGTAAAATGGCATTCGCTCCCGCTGGTCGCTGAATGGCAACGAACCGACGCCAAACCGAGAGCAGAGGGTGCTTGCACACTTTGCCGAGGTGCGAAGGAGGAAGACCATAGGTCAATGGCATGCGCTCGTTACACTCGCTGAATGACAAATGCGCCTCTCATTAAGCACTCCTTTGGGAGTGCGCTGCCATTAAATGTCATTAAGGGCGCAAGCCCGAATGCCATTAAATGCCATCTTTTTTGCGCAAAAGAGCCAATCAGAACGATTTTTAGAATTCTGCGTTTTTAAGCGTTCTCGGGAACGGTATCACATCACGAATATTGCTCATACCTGTTACGAAGAGCAAAAGACGCTCGAAACCGAGTCCGAAGCCCGAGTGAGGTGCAGAGCCCCAACGGCGTGTGTCGAGGTACCACCACATATCCTTCTCAGGAATATTAAGCTCCTTAATTCTTGCAGAGAGCTTGCCATAGTCTGCCTCACGCTCCGAACCACCTATAATCTCGCCGATTTTTGGGAAGAGAACATCCATAGCACGCACGGTCTTGCCATCCTCGTTCTGCTTCATATAGAATGCCTTGATATCCTTTGGATAGTTGATAAGGATTACCGGCTTCTTGAAGTGCTCCTCTACGAGGTAACGCTCGTGCTCCGACTGCAAGTCGCTACCCCACTCGCAAGGGAACTCGAACTTCTTGCCCGAAGCCTTCAAAATCTCAATACCCTCAGTGTAGTCGAGGCGAACAAAGTCGTTCTCCAATACGAAGTTGAGGCGGTCGAGCAACTCGTTATCCCACATCTTATTCATAAATTCGAGATCCTCCTTGCAGTTGTCGAGAGCGTAGCGGATAAGGTACTTCAAAAACTCTTCCGCCATATCCATATTGTCTTTGAGGTCGAAGAATGCAACCTCAGGCTCAATCATCCAGAACTCTGCCAAGTGGCGTGGAGTGTTCGAGTGCTCGGCACGGAAAGTTGGACCGAATGTGTAAATCTGACCCATAGACAATGCGCCCAACTCACCCTCCAACTGTCCCGATACGGTAAGGCTGCAAGGCTTGCCGAAGAAGTCCTGCGAGAAGTCGATTGCCCCCTCCTCGGTACGAGGCATATCGTTCAAATCGAGGGTTGTAACTTGGAACATCTCGCCTGCACCCTCACAGTCCGAAGCTGTGATGAGTGGAGTGTGCAAGTAGTAGAAGCCCTTGTCGTTGAAGTACTTGTGGATAGCGTATGCCATAGCGTGGCGGATACGCAAGATAGCACCAAAGGTGTTTGTTCGTGGGCGAAGGTATGCAATCTCACGAAGGAACTCCAACGAGTGGCCCTTCTTCTGCAACGGATAGGTTGCAGGGTCGGCAGTGCCATAAACCTCGATGCTGTCCGCCTGAACCTCAACACCCTGACCTGCGCCAAGCGACTCTACGAGGGTACCCTCAACGGCTACGCAAGCACCTGTGGTTACAGGCTTCAACTCCTCCTCCGAAATCTTCGAGAGGTCGGCTACAATCTGAATATTTGCTACGCACGAGCCGTCGTTCAACGCCAAGAAAGCTACATTCTTGTTTCCACGCTTTGTGCGCACCCAACCCTTAACGGTAACCTTTGTACCGTAGTCGGTCGATTTAAGCAATTGTGCAATTCTCATATCTGTATTTTTTTGATTATTTCTTTGCTTTTAGCCATTGACCTTTGGTCATTAGCTGTTTCCAAACGACAAAGATAGCGATTTTTTTTGGGATAATGCTATTTCATAGCAAATAATTCAGAAAATAGCTTTCCAAACCGTAAAAACGCTCTACACAAGAGCCTTTCCGCAAAAATCGGAGATGATGAGACTATTTTTGTGCGAAGCAAGGTGGCGAAAGCGCAGCATACTTTGGCGTATGTGAGCATTTCGATATCCGAAGATTCGTGCAAAAAGAGCTCATCAGAACGATTTTTTTATTATCTTTGCGGTATGACAGTAGAAACTTACAACCAAATCATCGACCTTATTAAGCGAGAGGTAGTCCTCTCGATAGGTTGTACCGAGCCTATGGCGGTATCGCTCTGCGTAGCCAAGGCTTGCGAAACACTCGGCGTTGCGCCACAGAAGATATCGGTGGCATTGAGCGCAAATATCTTCAAAAATGCGATGGGCGTAGGCATTCCTAACAGCGGAATGACCGGTCTGCCGATTGCCGTTGCTTTGGGTGCCGTAGCAGGTCGCTCGGAGTATGGCTTGGAGGTGTTGCGAGATGTTACGAAGGAGGATGTCGAGCGTGCAAAAACCTTCTTACAGGAGGTTGAGCCGTCGATTTTCGTAACCGACGAGAGCGATGATATTCTCTTCATAAAGGTCGTTGTCGAGGCGGGCGAGGATAGTGCCGAGGTGGTAATTTCGGGCACCCACACCAACTTCTCTGCAATCCGTCGCAATGGCGTGGAGGTCGCTTCGAGCGAGGCCGAGAAGAATGTCGTTGCCGATAGCGAAGATTTGGAGTTGTCGTTGCGCAAGGTCTATGATTTTGCAACCGAGGTACCACTCGAAATGATTGAGTTTATTGGCGAGGCTGCCGAGAAGAATGTAGCAGCAGCAGAGCTCTCGTTCAAGGGCAACTACGGTCACGGTTTGGGCGCAATGCTCCATAGCGGAGTGGCAAAAAATATCTTTGGCGATACACTTTTCACCAATATTTTGGCACACACAAGCGGTGCTTGCGACGCTCGAATGAGCGGTGCTATGGTGCCGGTGATGAGCAACTCGGGCAGTGGTAATCAAGGTATCTCGGCGACCGTGCCGGTGGCGATTTTCGCCCTCGCCAACGATGTCGAGCGAGAGAAGATGTTGCGTGCATTGGTTTTGAGCCACCTCACAGTTATATATATCAAGCAGAGTCTTGGTCGTTTGTCGGCATTGTGCGGATGTGTGGTTGCGGCAACGGGCTCGGCGTGCGGTATCACCTACCTTATGGGTGGTGGTTTCGAGGAGGTATCGGGCGCTGTGAAGAATATGGTTGCTAACCTCACGGGTATGATTTGCGACGGAGCGAAGCCTTCGTGTTCGTTGAAGGTTACGAGCGGTGTGGCGACAGCCGTACTCTCGGCAACATTGGCTATGAATCAGAGGGTTACAACATCGTTGGAAGGTATTATCGAAAACGATGTCGATAACTGCATTCGCAACCTCACCGAGATTGGACGCTTGGGAATGAGCGAAACAGACAGTCTGATTCTTAAAATAATGACATCAAAATCAAATTGAGAATTGAGAATTGAGAATTAAAGGTATCGCATCGCTTGAAAAGGCGATGCGATATTTTTTTAATGCTTCTCGAAGATACTGAACTTACGCAGTCGAGGATTTCGACGGTCAAGGAGCAACCCTTCAAGCAGTAGCAGACCAAGTACTACCCACAATATCCAATAGAACTGCTCGTTATACTCGTCGAAGCGGAGCGTAGAGAGTTCCGATTTCTCCATCTTTTCGATCTCCTCGACAATCTCCGACAAGCCAAACTCGGCATTCGAAGCACGGATATATCCGCCATTGCCCTTCTCGGCAATACTCTGCAACAGCTCCTCATTAAGGCGTG
>JAFVVS010000033.1 GCA_017502025.1 Alistipes sp.
GCCATATTCCCTTTTTGGGAATAATTATTGCCCTGCAAAGTAACGAAAAGATAATCATATTATTACCATGGCAAAGCAAAAAATCGAAACAGGGAGCATTGAAGCGGCACCCGAATACAGAATTACAATCTTGGAAAAGGGGCCATATCTCGTCTATGGGCAACCCCCATTGACCACGCAGCACATCGTGCCGAACGAGTTGGGCGAGAGTTGGCGATTTGAGGAGGGAAAGCACTTTCAGACCGACAAAGAGCCCACTTCGCTATGTCGTTGCGGAGCGTCGAAGAACAAGCCATACTGCGATGGCTCGCACCTCTCGCACAAGTGGAAACCGAAACTCTCGGCACGCCCCGAAGCACTATTGGATAATGTAGAGATAACCTCGGGCGATGAATTAACCCTCACGGATAACCCTCAATATTGCGCCTTTGCACGCTTTTGCGAAGCCGGAGGGGGAGTTTGGGCAGCAACCGAGACATCCTTTGACGACACCTCTCGCCGTCAGGTTATTCGCCAAGCCTCTATCTGCCCGAGCGGGCGACTGATGGTGTGGGGCAACGGCTCGGATATGCCCTTTGAACGACAATACGAGCCGAGTCTTGGCCTTATCGAAGATGACGCCCTGCATGTGAGTGGTGGTTTGTGGGTACGAGGAGGAATACGCATCTGCCGAGAGAATGGCACCTCTTACGAGATTCGCAATCGCAGCGTATTGTGTCGTTGTGGCGAGTCGGCAAACAAACCCTACTGTGACGGCTCGCACGCCTCGCTCCATTGGCGAGATGAGATTGAGAAGGCACAAAAACAGAAAAAGGAACGAATATAGTGGCACAAGGTTTGCACCCGTAGTGTGCGTAACTTAAAAACAACAATGGTATGAAAAAAGTTCTACTTACTATCGGAGCAATGGCGGCAGTACTCTCTGCCACTGCACAAAATCATCGCATTCAGCGACACCACCACGGCGATGCCGAGCCTACCGTCTATATCATTTCGGTAAGCGAGAGCGACACCTACTCCTGTCCTACACAGAATTGTAATCAGCAGGATATGGTAATGAAAAACGCAGCCGTAAAGTCGGCTATCGAAGACCACAAAAACGCCACCAGAGATGGTTTTCAGCAGGCATTAACCCCTTCGGCAATCTTTGCTGACAAGCGCAACACCTTCTCCTTTGCTATTGGTGGCGATGTTGCTCTGCGTGCCGCCTACTCGTTCGACCGCATCGTGGATAATATCGATATGGTGCCGTACAACATCCCTATGACACTCACCCCGGCCGACGATCAGGAGATAAGAATGGATGCATCCACCTCACGCATCTTCATCCGAGGTATCGCCAACACCAAGAAGCTCGGTCAGGTGCATATCTTTATGGATGTAGACTTCCGTGGTGGTGCTATGGGTAGCTACACGCCCCGCATTCGTTCGGGCTATGCGCAGATGCTCGGTTTTACCATTGGTCGTGATGTTTCGACCTTCTGCGACCTCACCGCTGCGCCTACAACCATCGACTTCCAAGGCCCTAATGCCTACAACTTCCGCTTTGCTACGATGATTCGCTACGAGCACTCCTTCGTCGATAACCATTTGAAGGTGGGTGCAGCAGCCGAGATGCCGAGCGTATCGGGAACTTATGGCGAAACATTGATGGCCATACCACAGCGAGTGCCCGACTTCCCTGTCTACCTCCAATATTCGTGGGGCGAGAATCGAGATAGCCACATCCGAGCATCGGCAGTATTCCGTGATATGTACCTCTACAACAAAGCTCGTTCGAGCGAGGATGATCTCTTTGGCTGGGGCGTTCAGTTCAGTGGTAACATCCACATCACCAAATACTTGGAGTTGTTTATGAACGGAGTCTATGGCGAGGGCGTTACACGCTACATCAACGACTTGATGGGCTCGGGACTCGACTTCACACCACGCCCTAACGACCCAACACGAGTGCAGGCAACACCGATGTATGGCTGGCAGGCAGCAGCACAGATAAACATCTTGCCAAACCTCTTCGTTTCGGGTGGATATTCGACCGTTTCGGTCCTCAAAAAGAATGGCACTTATAGCGACAGTATGTATAAGCAGGGTCAATATATCTTCGGTAATGTATTTTGGAATTTGACTCCACGATTTGTTCTCGCAGCCGAGTATCTCTACGGCAGTCGCAAGAATATAGATGGTGCAAAAGCGCACTCTAACCGAATAAATATTCTTGCAAAATACAGCTTCTAAGCAAACAAAAAAGAGAGGGTACAACCCTCTCTTTATCTTATACTTACACCTGTTTATTTCAACAACTCGTTTAGCTGCTCAATCGTAACAGTAGAGTAGTCCTCCACACAGAGCGAAGCCCCCGCCTCGGTAAGCTCCTCTGCCGTTGCAGTGGTAGTCACCGCCAGGCACTTGCAACCAGCCCTGACGCCTGACACAATACCATTTACAGCATCCTCTACAACGATGCACTCCTCCGCCTTCAAGCCAAGTGCTTCGTGCGCCTTCGTGAAGATTTCGGGGTGAGGTTTTCCGTGCGTAACATCGCTACCGCTAATCGAGCCGTCAATCAACTCGGCAATGCCCAACCCCTCGATTATCATCTCGACATTCTCTCGGCAACCCGACGAGCCGATAGCACACTTCACACCCGCCTTTTTCGCCTCTTTCAGCAGTTCGATAACACCGGCAATAGGGGCAATCTTAGGGCGATACATATCACGATAGACCTCCTCTTTCTCTCGATTGAGTCTATCCAGGCCATACTGCGCAACTACCTCGTCACCAAGCAACAACGGAAATATATCGTTGCTATGCATACCGTTGATTCTCAACGATACAGGCTCCAATAGCGTAAAGCCCTCACGCTCGGCGTATGCATCAAATGCCATAAAATGGTACGCCAGATTATCGACCAGCGTACCGTCCATATCAAACAAAAGTCCTTTCAGTTTCATTCGTCGAAATTACTTTGTGTGGTCAAAAGTAAATGACTCCCAAGGCAACTCTGCATCCTTGCCATTATCGAGAACATCCTTCGAATGGCACATCATAGGGAAGTCGGCAAGCGACACCTCGCCAAGCTCCGCCTTGCGATAGATTGCATTCGCCACTCGACGAGCCACAACCAACGATTCGAGCGTTACACCTGCCAAGATATCGAGAGCCTCCTCGTATGTCTTACCCTCGCCGAGCAAGATACCTATCTTGCGTGTACGACCACCATAAACCGTTACATAGAGGTCGCCAATACCAATATGAAGAGCCTCTTGCGAGCCCTTCTGAATATCCATCAACTTGGTCATCTCTCGCACCGCCTGATAGAATGCTCCTGCCTGCGAGTTGTAGTGCAAACCTGCACCCTCGCCGTGGTGACGATTAACCAAGCCAATAGTCATTGCAACCGCCAAGGCATAGGCATTTTTCAACGCCACAGCACTCTCCAAGCCGATAACATCGTTCGTGAGCGAGATATGGTAGTAGGAGGTAGTCATCGCCTCCTTCATCATCTTCAATTCGGCACTATTCACACCGCAGAATGCAACCTCGGTCTGGTCGTGGAATACCAACTCATACGAGGTACAAGGGCCACCAATAGCATTTACATAACGGTCGATGCCCTTTGCCAAGAGATTTTTGCGCCAATAGTCGGGATAGGAGATGAGTGTTCCGTCTTCCAAGTTGATAAGACCCTTCGTAACCGAAAGAACAGGTATTGCAGGATCGAGCTTTGCAAGTATCTCATCGCCAAACCAATCAACACCAAACGACGACACTCCACCAATAACGAAATCGCAGCCCTCGACAGCTTTCTGCCAATCGCCAACCTTATAATACTTTACTCCCACAGGGAAATCCGTCTCAAATTTAGGGTGACGATTTGTTGCGATGCAAGCATCTATAATCTCATCATCGAGAGGCGAGCCTACCAAACGCACCTCGTGGCCATTCTCTGCTGCCGGAAAGGCAAGAGCCGAGCCCATCATTCCTGCACCAATAATAGTAATAACCTTCGCCATATTCAGATTAATTAAAATAGTTCATTTTCACGCTCAGGCTGCGTCAAGCCCAAGTGTCTGTATGCCAACTCCGTAACCTCACGACCTCGTGGCGTGCGTTTCAAGAAACCCTCCTTGATGAGGAATGGCTCGTAGACCTCCTCGATAGTGCCGGCATCCTCGCTCACTGCGGTAGCGATAGTGTTCAAACCGACAGGACCACCGTTGAACTTCGCAATAATGGTCGAGAGAATCTTGTTGTCCATCATATCCAAACCTCGTGAGTCGATATTGAGCGCCTCCAACGCCATACGGGTGATAGCCAAGTCGATACAACCCTCGCCCTTAACCATTGCAAAGTCACGCACACGGCGCAACAACGAATTGACGATACGAGGCGTACCTCGTGAGCGCAACGCAATTTCGAGCGCAGCATCATCGTCAATCGACACACCCAAAATCGAAGCCGAGCGCTTCACGATGCGGCTCAACACCTTCGAGTCGTAGTACTCCAAGTGGCACTGAATGCCGAAACGAGCACGCAACGGCGAGGTCAAAAGACCGCTTCGGGTGGTTGCTCCGATAAGGGTAAATGGCGCAAGCTCAATCTGAATAGAGCGTGCCGAAGGGCCTTTATCGAGCACAATATCAATCTTGAAATCCTCCATTGCCGAGTAGAGATACTCCTCCACAATAGGCGATAGGCGGTGAATCTCGTCGATAAACAAGACATCGCCAGGGGCGAGGTTTGTCAAAAGACCTGCCAAGTCGCCAGGCTTATCGAGCACAGGGCCCGAAGTAACCTTCAACTGTGCGCCCATCTCGTTGGCGATAATGTTCGCCAAGGTGGTCTTACCAAGTCCCGGAGGACCATGCAATAGGGTATGGTCGAGCGAGTCGCCACGCATCAGTGCCGCCTTAATAAAGACACGCAAGTTCTCGACAATCTTCTCCTGTCCCGAAAACTGCTCTAACTCTTGCGGGCGAATTCTACCCTCAAACTCGCTGTCGCTCTCAATTCTTCGTATATTATCCATCGTTTTCCGTTTTCCGTTCGTAAGTGACTCCGAGCGGATTCGAACCGCTATCGTAAGAACCGGAATCTTAAATTCTATCCATTGAACTACGGAGCCAAACTATTTTGCAAAGATAGCAAAAGTTAATTAAAAATTAAGAATTGAGAATTAAAAATGATTTTGAACAAGCGCAATTTTGCATTATTCGGAAATAGTTCATATTTTTGCAATAACAAGAAATCTCAAAAACATACCGCTATGAAACGATTTTTACTTTTATTGGGCGCTATGATAGCATTGGCTACCGCCTGTATGCCAGACGGCAGTTACAACGGAGAATTGCCCGAGCAACCCGAAAACAACCAGCAACAAGACGAGATAACCCTAATGGTAGAGGCATCTACTGTTCCAAATTTCGAGAGCGAGTGGTTTATAACCGTTACATCCAATTGCAATTGGAAAGCATCTGCCGACGAAAAATGGATTACGAATGTTACAAAGTCGGGCAGTGCCGGTACAAACAAACTTGAATTCAAGATATTGGACAACCCGAATACATATAAGCGAGAGGGTCATATCATTGTAACCAACTCGAGCGGAAGCGTCAGAAAGACACTAACCCTCATACAAGATGCTTATGCAGAGGAGTTTGTTCCCTCTATTGAGGTAGATGTTGATACCAACAATTACATAGGGTACGAATACAAAGGTGGCGAGCTTCGTGTTACTATTACCGCCAACATAGATTACATCGTAGAGAGTCCCTGCGATTGGCTCACCTACACAGAAACAGCGTCAGGCATAACTATATCTATTGCAGCAAACGACACAGGAGAGGGTCGCCTCGGAAATATTATGATATGGAATCCAGAGTATAGTCAGTATCAGTACGAGAGCACATCGAAGGTAATCTCAATACGTCAAAACCCTGCCCCATACAAAATCGGAGATATCGTAACTAAAAATGGCGGAAAGGGTATTGTCTTTCACATTGGTAGCGACGGAATAAAGATTATATCGGTAACAGAGGGTGAATGTATATGGAGCACCGAAAATAGACACATCAATACTACCGAAACACACTACGGAGCAGAAACTATGGCAAAAGTAAAAGCCATAAGCGATTGGGCAACAAAATATCCGGCATTCAAATGGTGTGCAGATTATGGAACTGATTGGTATCTACCTTCGCTATACGAATTAAATCTAATCAAGATTCCATTAAAAGATATTGATGCCGTACTGTCAGAAAATGGCTACCCAAAATTAACAGAACCGTCGTATCACGAACATTGGTCGTCATCGGAGGTTGCTGAAAATATAGTGCATTATATTGTGTATTCGTCAAATACAGGAGGCCATATGGCAGACAAGAACGAGAAGAAATTTGTGCGTGCAGTCTATACTTTCGAATAATAACGACAAAAAACATCCATTTTAGCGACCTTGCAATGTTGCGAGGTCGTTTTTTATTGCCATTTCGCTCATTTTTTTTAATTAAATTTTGCATTTTGCATTCTGCATTTTGAAATTTTTCTTATATTTGCATAAATATAAGCAACGCAAAAAACCTAAAAACTTTATAATATGTTGAGAATTAAGACAAAAGAGGCTGGTTCGTGGCTGATTGGAGCCGTAGCAGGTGTGTGCGCAATGGTCGTAACATTGACAACGCTCGACCTTAGCAAGTTGTGGTGGGTAGTCTTGGTGGCTACCATCGGAACATTTGTTGGTGTGTCGCTTTTTGCGCTTTGGATTATGACAAAGTATGTTGCCTACAAGCTCCGACCAATCTATTCGACCGTATTTTCTCGTGATGTTCACACTGCCGATGTACTCGATGAGTTGAAGGACAAGCGTGTGGAGAATATCTCGGAGGAGCTCTCATCGTGGGCAGAGGATAACGACAAGGAGATTGCTCGTCTGAAAGATGTTGAGAAGTTCCGCAAGCAGTACCTCGGAAATGTTGCGCACGAGCTCAAAACCCCTATTTTCAATATTCAGGGCTATATCTCGACTCTGCTCGATGGCGGTATCGACGACGAGATTATCAACCGCAAGTACTTGGAGCGTGCCGAGAAGAGCGTAAATCGTATGCTCAACATCATTCGTGACCTCGACACTATCTCCTCGCTCGAAAACGATATGGAGATGATGAAGCCTGAGTCTTTCGACATCGTAGCACTCGCAAAGGAGATTGCCGAGCAGTGCGAAATGGAGGCGGCAAAGAAGAATATCTCGATTACCGTGAAGTTTGCAAACAACTTGCCTTCTCGTTTCTGGGTGTCGGCCGACAAGTTCTACATCGGTCAGGTGCTCGAAAACCTCATTATCAACGCTATCCGCTACGGCAAGGAGGGCGGTATGGTGAAGCTCGACTTCCGTGATATACTCGACAAGATTCTCATCGAGGTGGAGGATAACGGCATAGGTATCGCAAAGGGCGATGCGCCACGAGTATTCGAGCGTTTCTATCGCACCGACACAGGTCGCTCACGAGAGCAGGGTGGTACAGGTCTCGGCTTGGCTATCGTTAAGCACATCATCGAGGGTCACGGCGAGCGAGTATCTGTTCGCAGCGAGTTGGGCGTAGGTTCGACATTCACATTCACACTTAAAAAGGTTGAGTTGTAGTAGATTATGAACTTATTGGCTGTCGTTTGGGACTTCGATCCCACCTTTATAAACCTTTTCGGCTTCGAGATTCGCTGGTACTCTCTCACTTGGGTGGCAGCCCTAATGTTCGGAGGTTGGCTCTTTTCCTACTTCTGCAAGCGTGAGGGTAAGCCCGAGAGCGTATCGGACACAGCTTTTATGTATATTGCCCTCGGCACAATCATAGGCGCAAGACTCGGTCACTGCCTATTCTACGAGCCGATGGAGTATCTGCGTGAGCCTTGGCGAATTATCACGGGCATCCGTGACGGCGGACTCGCAAGCCACGGTGCAGCCATAGGTATCGTACTCGGCATTTGGCTCTCATCTCGCAAGAACAAGGTTTCGGTACTTTGGACAGCCGACCGACTCGGTATTATCGCTCCGCTGAGCGGTGCGATGATTCGCTTCGGAAACCTCTTCAACTCGGAGATTATCGGAAATCCTACCGATATGCCTTGGGGCTTCAAGTTTATGCGACTCTACCGAAGCGGCACTCCGGCAGAACTTGTGCCTGCTTGTCATCCGACACAGCTTTACGAAGCATTGTGCTATATCCTATGCTTCTCCGTTCTGTTCGCTCTGTACCGCTACGCAAAAGTTGCCAAGCGAGAGGGTTTTATCTTCGGCGCAGCAATGGTCGGAATCTTCTTGCCACGCTTTTTGATCGAGTTCGTAAAGATTAACCAGGTGGCATTCGAGCAGGGTATGACCCTCAATATGGGACAGTGGCTGTCGGTGCCATTCATTGTGGCAGGTGTGGTATTTATGCTCTGGGCGTGGTATCGCCACAATGGCGAGCCTGTTGCCGTTGTGCCGACCGCACCAAAGGCGAAGCAGCCAAAGAACAAACGACTCTACAAGAAGTAATGAAGCAACAAATCGACCATCTCATAGCCAACATACTCCTCGATGAGGGAGAGGTATATCTGCCGGAGGTGGGTACGCTAATTTTGTACCGCCACGCAGCGAAACTACTCTCCAAGAGGGAGTTGCAACGCCCATACCGAGAGTTGCGACTCACCGGCGAGCAGAGAGGCGAGAGTTTGCTGTCGCATATTTCGCAGATTGCAGGTGTATCGGAGGAGCGAGCATCGGATATCTATGCCGAGTGGCTTGCGCAGTCGCTACGCAACAGAGTTTTAACCATAAACGACTTGTGCGTTATCGAAAATAGCGTCATAACAACCGACAAAACATTTGAAGATATGGCAAATCCTAACGGACGAGGCAGAGTAAAGATTAACCCTCGCACCAACTACTTTATATATATTATAGCAGGCCTATGTATGGGTTTTGCGTTGGGCATTGCGGGATATGTTCTCTATACAAACGGGACACTCGATAATCTCTTTGCCAAGCAGAAAATCGCCCCTGCATCGGAAGCATTTGAGAGCGTAGCGGTAGAGGTTACACAACCTACCGAGCCTGAGGTTGCTGTCGTTGAGCAGCCAATCGAGGAGGTGACAGCACCTGCCGAGCCTATTGTCGAGGAGACTTCGATTTTGCCAATGCATAAGGGTAGTAGTTATGCCGTTTGGGGTGTATATGCTGAGCTAACGAATGCCGAGAAGGCGGTAGAGTGGCTCTCGTCACGCATACCGGAGATTGAGGGCGTAGCCATCTACGACTACGACGGTCGCTATATGGTGGCTCTTTGCGAGGTTGCTTCACGCTCGGAGTGCGGTCGCAAGGTGTCAGCCTGGAAGGCGGAGCACAAGAGTTGTAAGAGCGTGTGGGTTTATACCAGATAGTAGTGAGTAGTGAGTAGTGAGTAGTTTAGTTACGATCATAACCAAGGCGATAGACCTGTTCTACATAAAACCTCTGCGTAGAGTCATCTCGCAGCAGGTTTTTCGCTATTTGGCGTGTGGTGCAACGACTGCATTACTCGATGCCGTATGGTACTACATCATCTACCACTATATCGTCTGCGAACAGTTCATCGACCTCGGCTTTGTTGTGGTATCGCCACATATCGCAGCCTTATGCGTGGTATTCCCAATAACCTTCCTTACAGGTTTTTGGCTCAACCGCAATGTGGCATTCCGCACCACACATATCGCATCGCTGCCGCAGCTGGCAAAGTATGCCCTCACCGTCGTCGGCTCCATTCTTTTGAACTACGCTTGTATGAAGTTTTTTGTCGAGGTATGTGGCGTATGGGCAACACCATCAAAGATTCTCACCACCGCCGTCTGCGCCGTATATAGCTTCCTTGCAGGACGATACTTTACATTTAGAGGATAATTTTTTTTGTATATATCCGATATTTTCCTTATATTTGCATAAGTCGAACTCTAAAATTCATACATTATGAAAAAGTCATTATTATTATTCATCTCTATACTCGCTCCATTTTTTGCATTGGCGCAGGGAAAGGTTTACAATAACAACGATAAATTAATCTATAAGTACGACGGCAAGAAGTTATATTTGGAAGATAAGGAGTCGGGCAACTGGAAGGCGACAATGCGTTACGACAATGGCAAGATATATCAATTGAACTCCAA
>JAFVVS010000034.1 GCA_017502025.1 Alistipes sp.
CCGCAAACCACCTGAAAAGGTGTTCGCAGAAGCCCAGATGGCGGAATCGGTAGACGCGCTGGTCTCAAACACCAGTAGGTTCACCCCTGTGCCGGTTCGACCCCGGCTCTGGGTACAACAAACCCTCGTAGAACAACTTCTACGGGGGTTTCTTCTTTTCAAAACCTCAAAAATGGTCACTTTTGGTCACCACTTTGAAAAAGGTGGTCCCAAAATAGGGTCAAATAAGGGGATAAAAAAATATCCAAAAACACGCTTTTGGGGAAATATTTTAAGAGGAACGGTCTGATTAATCAGGCTCTAGATACAAAAGGAGGAAGATTTTAACCTTCCTCCTTTTGTAGGGCTTTATAACTGTGTACTAGTTATCTCTTTGGCGATTTGAACTCCATAACCAGCGGACAGTGATCCGACGAGGTGCGGACAAAGTCGTCACGAATGGTGTAGGCCTTCTTGATTGCCGAATAGAGCTTCTTGGTGCAGTAGATATAGTCGATGCGAGCCTTGCCTCGAGTCGAAGATTGGAACTCCGATGGATTCTTGTCAAAGATAGCATCGTGAGGATAGACCTTGAGCACAGCATTATGCACATCGTTGTTGAATGTACGAGGTTTCTTGCGGTGAATCTCGGCGTAGAAGTCGTTATCCTTCGGAGAACGAGAGTTGAAGTCGCCCGTCATCACCCAATGTTTCTCGTTGGCATACTTGGGGTTGAGGATGGTTTGATTCATAATGTACTGAATCTCCTCCAGGCGATATCTGTCGCCGCCACTACCCTTGGTGCGGGTTTTGTCATCCTTGTGCCAAGCTTGAGGCCAGAGGTGCAGCACAACATAGTTCACGCCAAGAATCTTGACATGGATAGCTCCGTGCGATATATTCTTGCCACCAATGCGCTGCACAAGTTCGATAGGATAGCGAGAGGTCACCGCCACAGGATAGTTGTCCTGATAGGCACCGAGAGCCGTATAGCTATGTCCCCAACGAGCTGCCAACTCGCCCCATTTGCCAGGGAGGTAGCGTACCTCGTCGTTCTTCGGCACATTCTTTTTTTTCTTATCCCAATGCGTTGCAGCCTCACATACGGCGAAGATATCAATCTTCTGCGCCTGCATCCACTGCACAAAGCGGTCGTAGTTGTTGAACTGATCCCACCACATTCCGTCGGCGATATTGAAATCCATAAAACGGATTGTCGCAGGCTTGGTCTTATCCTTCGGCGCTTTAGCGCAGAGTGGCTGCACTAGGCACAACAACAGCAACGAGCAAAATATACTCTTCAGTCTCATACCCCAGTTCGATTAGTTGCCCGAAGCGGTCTGGTTAGCCTTGGTGTAGACAATCTTCTCGCCCCACGCTGGCAAGAGGATGCGCTTCTTGTCGAAGCCTGTAATCTTGCCCGAAATCTTCAACAAGTCGTCGATTGTCCAACGCCACTTCACTACGCTGTGACCCAACTCCCAAGCGTGCGAGAATACCGCATACTGTGGATTGATCTTGTCGATTGCATTCTGAATGTGGAGACCGACGGCGGTATGGAAGATAAAGAGGTCAGGGCGCTTCTCCACCTCGAGCTGCTCGTAGTTGTGAGCATCGCCCGTATGGAAAATCACAACATTGCCCGACTCTGCACCGCAGTCGATCTCGTAGGTGGTGACAAACTTCTTGCCCCACTCGTTCTTGTTGTGGTCTACACGCTTGCAATTGATGGTGATATCGTCAATCTTGATGCGGTCAACCTCGTCAACATACTCCCAATCGAGAAGTTTACCCTGCCAAACAACAGGCTTATCCAACTTGTAGCCAGCAATAATCTTCGACTCGCCCAAAGCGAGCTGATTCTGGGCGTGCTTGTCGCAGTGGTCGCCGTGCTTATGGGTCACCAACACAAACTCCAAATCCTTGGCAATCTCCTCGATATGCTTATGCACGATATCGATACCGAAGGTGTGCTTCGGGGTCTTCACGATGTAGCCCATATTGTAGAGATTCCAAACGACAACGGTGCCTGGAGCAACCTTTGTCTTCTTGATCTCGTTGCGCACCTTGTTGAACGCTTGGCGATAGAAGTAGAGGGTACCCTGCAACTCCAAATCATCTACCTTAACCCAATCCCAGCAGTTGTAGAAGTTCTTCCAATCCTCGGTGCTGAAGTTGTTAATCTCTCGCTGGATAACTCTCATAGCCTCGAGGCGAGATGTCTGGTCTGCATCGCAGCAAGAGGTTCTTTTGAGTACGGTCTTAACCGCCGCCTTCAACTCCTTCGACGATGGGCGCTCGTACGAGGCAACAATCTGTGCATCGGTTGCAAGAACAACCGATGCCACAGCTATAACTGATAAAATAAATCTCTTCATAACAAATTTGACTCTCTTTTGTGATTTTTTGTTGCTACTTTGTGTAACGAATGGTGAGGTAAGCCAAGCCGCTCGACTTGTCGGCTGCAATGCCACCATCGTAGCTCATAGTCTCGCCTGCAAGACCCGAGTTCGGGATAAGTCGGATATAGACCTTCTCCTGACCGAACAACTCGTCTGGCAACTCAATGTTTATGTGTTTGTAGCCGCACAACTGCCAATATGCAGTGTAGCTCCACTGCGCCACATCGGGCACGGTATACTCGGCAGCCTTTGTCCACTTCGACTTGTCGGTCGACCACTCCACATTCCAGTAGCGAGGTGCGCCAATTCCGAGGTTGCAAGCGGCAAACTGCATCGAGAGATGCGAGCCCAAAGCCGAAGCGGTAGAGAACTCTACCAACCAGTAGTGGTACGAAGAGCCATTAATCCACTTCGATGCTGTCCAAGCACAACCATACGATGCGTCGATAGTACCACGAGAGCCAGCACTGTTATTCTCGGCACTGCTAATCTGCTTGCCATCGACCTTCACGCCATTCGCATCGACAACACCACTACCTACGGCCTGTGTATTCTTCGAGTCGCCGAGGAAGTACCACGCAGAAGCGCCCGATACGGTAGATTCCGACGAGTGCGAGAGTGTAGCCGTAGCAGCCGAGTTATACTGCGGATAGTACATCTTGTAGTATGGGTCGACATTCACTGCGCAGTCGGTGCGATCCTTGTTGTAGTACGCAAATTCACAAATGACTGTGGTATTTGCTGCGGTGATAGCCGATGCCATAGCGATATCGCTCTGCGACTGGTGACGAATCTGATAGCGACCGATATTGCCGAGATTGTAGATCTGGTCGAGAGAGTAACCCTCGGCCACCATCTCGGCCTGCTTTGCGCTATCCCACTCGAGACGGTCGCAAGCCTCGTGAACAATCACACCCGAGAGTGTTCCACTACCATAAGGCAACTTCTCGCCCGTACGACGATATGTACAGGTGGTATTGGTAACGGTATAGAACGAATTTCCGTGCGAGTCACGAACGAGCAATGGGTACTGGCTGATACGGTTAGCCGTAAAGATAGTAGCCACGCCACCGCCTGTATAACCCTCGTTGAGCGGAGTGAGAGGGCCCTTTTTGATTGGAAACTCGCAATCCTTGAGAGTCACATAGGTATAGACATCCTCGTCGGTAAGCTCGTGGAAGAACTTCTCCTTGTGAGGAATTGTCGAATCCGAGCCCGACTCCACCGAGAGGATATTCGCCGCAGTAATCTCATTGATGTAGTAGCGGATAGGATCCCTGTCGGCAACATTCGAGCTACCCTCCTTGCCGAAATAGCAACCATTGAGGTTGAGGCGCACCTTGTCGTAACGCTTCAAGATATTATCCTTCTCGGCCTTGAACTCCACCATAAAGCCATAGCGGCCATCCAAGCTCTCGAGGTAGACGATACGCTTGGTACCGGTGTAGTCGATACGCATCGAAGTGATAGGGGTGTTAGGACCTGCATTACCATAGGTAGGGTCACTCACAACATATCCCTCGATGCAGACATCCTCGACGATGTCACGCTCGCCCTTCTGGCGCATCTCGGCAAACGAGAGGATGTTCTCGGTGATGCTCACCTCCTTGTCCTGGGTCACCACAATCTCGGTCGAGATGGTCTCTGCCCAGTCGTCGGTGTAGGAGAAACGAACAGTCGCCTTGCGAACACTCTTTGCGTTAGGATTTGGATCGACATCGAAATTCAAGGTGTTGTTCACACACTCGATATTCGAGATCCAATTCGAGGTCGCCTCCTCGCCATAGTCGATGTCGATTTTGAGGTCGTCGAAGTCGACGCTACTCTTCAACAATGTCGAGCACTGGCCACCCTGATACTCTACGAGCATCGAACGATTCGACACCTCGAGGGTGCTACTTGTGCGACCTGTCTGCTTGATAAATATCGAGTCTACACGATTCTCGGCCGAGAGGGTGATGATACCCATACGGCGAGTGCCCTCGTTGCGATGGTAGGCTGCGATGAACGAGCCGTCGCCCGAAAGCGAGAGGGTCTGATGACGGAGATCGCTCTCCTCGGTGCCGAGGCGAATCCAGTTGTTACCCTTGACAACCTCAACGGTGTAAGGCTGCGAGGCGAAGACATCGATAACCTGGTTGCCGCCCTGATAGTCGACGGTGAAGATGTTATCCTCATCGACGGCACCCAATTCTGGTGTGTATACCTTATCGCCCTCGTCTATCTCGCATGCAACAAAGAGTGCGGCCGAGGCGATAATGGCAATTGAGAGTAATCTTTTAAATATGCTTTTCATAGCCAATACTGATTACTTATTATACTTGATTGTTACTGCTGCAAGGTAGAGACCTGTAGAGAAGGACTTCGACGAGAATGTGCCGCCCTCTGGGTCTGTCAACGATGCACAAAGGTTGTTGTATGGAGCGAGACGCAAGTATGCCTTCTTCGCACCGCTCAACTCGGCTGGCAATAGGAACGAACGCTGTGCCAAACCGTGGGTTGCAAAGGTTGGGCAAGACGAAGTCCACCAAACGAATGGGTGGATGTCTATCTCCGAACCCTCGATTGCGGTGTAGGTCACGCCATCTATCGAGTACTCCAACTTCCAATTTGCAGGGAAGTTGACACCAACACCCGAAGTGGCCTGCGAGCCGGCCCAGTATGCAATATTCAACGATGCACCTGCACCCAAAGTTGTTGCATTGAACTCGAAGATTACACCCTTGAGGTTGCCCTCCTCATCGCACCAGTTCGACGAGAATGCGCACGAAGCGTTTGCAATCTGCGTACCTGTCGAAGAGGTCGAGTAGGTCAAACCGTTGAAGTTAGGACCCAAAACTGGCTTAACATCCATCTCGTGGTACACCTTACCCTCGCCGACCTTTGCCAATGCGGCATTGCCCTCGAGTAGGAGGTTCGAGTCGTTCCAGCACCACTCGGTATGTGTTGCCGAGAAGTTCTCCTGCTCGTCATAGTTGAACATTAAGCAGCCCTCGTTGTACGGACGGATAACGAATGCGCCCATCGAGCCATTGCCCGAGCTTACACCATCGACGATATTCGGATTCGAGCCATAGCGAGGCGAGGTCTCGTAGGTGATGATACCCTTCACATCGCCCGAGCCGCAAGGTGCCTCCTTGCCGTTACGCACCCAGTATGCCGAGGCGTAGTTGAACATCATATAGATGGTATTGCCATCCTTGTCACGCAACATTGTTGGATAGTAGTCGCAAGCGTAGCGATAACCATCAGTAGTGTTGTAGAATGCACCCTTGTTGTAGACCAACTCCACATCCTTCAAGGTTACGATGCGGTAGTAGTCATTGCTCGAAAGCTCCGAAATGGTGCGCTCCACCGCTGGAACATCCTGCTCCGAGCCTGTAACAATCGAGACGATATTGCGAGAGCGGATGTCGGCAAGCATATAGCGACCCTCGCCCAACTTGCGCAACTTGGCGCCATTCACTCTAATCTGCGCCTTCGAGTACTGTGCAAGGATGTTATCCTTGGCAGTATCCATACGGAGAAGCATCGAGTATGCGCCATCCTTGCTCACGAAGTAGTTCGTAGCATCGTTGTTGTAGGTGTCGGTCACTGCAAAGCTACTACCCGACCACGAACTCTGCGCATTCATAGCAGCGTTAGTGTTCTCTGGGAAGCTGACGCTTACGCCCGAAATCTTAATTCCGTTCGCCTCCTCTTCACCCTCGGTTGTGATTGTCCAGCTACCATCACTATTGCGATCGGTGGCAGCCTCGTAGCGAGCGAGGAGTGCCTCCCAAGTGATCTCGATAGACGAAGTGGTGGTCTGGGTGATATTAACATACGAAGGGCCATAGACGAGTTTGGTGTGAGGGTCGGTGAAGGTGATACCCAAGCGAGCCGAGCGCTCCTTCTCGGTGTCGTTGGCCGCAACATTGAGTGCGAGCTGCTCGCCCTCCATCTTCACATCGCTAATCCAGCCCTCCTCGCCATTGTACTGAACCTCGTCGAGCACGACATGCTGGTAGAGGTCGTTCGAGATGTTGGCATCGAGTGCGAGGTAGTAGGTTGTAGCCTCCTTCTCGATAATCATATCGCCATCCTCGGCACGGAAGCGGAATACGATGTCGTCACCCTTCTGCACAATCATAATACGCTTGGTCTCGCCCTTGCTGTGAACAAGCACAAACGCACGACGAATAGCGTCACGATTGGTCTTATAGTTGAAGAGGATATATCCATTGCCATTGCCGCTCGTATTGGAGATGGTTGCCCAGTCGATGTCATTCTCCAACTCGGCTGTCCACGCACTATCCGAATATACCGAGATGCGGGTCGAACCTTCGCTATCCTTCTCGAGGCTGATGCAATGCTCATCGGAGTCGTCGTTGTTTACACCGAAACCTTCCCACTCGAATTCACGATTGCAGCTCGAAAAGAGAGCCAAGATCGCTAAAATAGATGTTAAATATTTAAGAGTTTGTTTCATAGTTTACAAATCCGTTAGAGTATTACATTTGGTACTTTTCGTAAGCCTCGTTGGTCAAAACACCACCCGAAAGTGCTACCTCCTTATCAGGGATTGGGTAGTACTCGTGGCAAGGCAACATCAAGTTCTTGAGCTTTGAGAGGTCGTTGCAGTTGTAGACCTGGTCGAACCAGATACCCCAACGCACCAACTCGAACTTACGCTGGAACTCGCCCACAAGCTCACGACCGTGCTCCTTCTGAATCTCGTCCATAAGGGCTGCCGAGCTCTTGAAGTTGGCTGGGTTCAAGCCACCGAGACCTGCACGACGACGAACACGATTGAGATACTCAACCGCCATATTGCGATCGCCCTTCTCGAGGTGGCACTCTGCCGCCATAATCAACGCTCCAGCATAGCGGAAGACCTTGTAGTTGTTACCGTCGGCTGTAGACTGCATATTCGGACACCAGAACTTGTCGCCCATCCACGGACGGCTCTGGTTGGTCATCTTGGTGGTCTTGCCAAACCACTGCCACTCGAGGTTGTTGTTCACCTCATTAAGCGACTTGTAGCCCCAAGCCATATTGATCTTCGAGCGGTGGTCGAACACGCCACTTGCAAACTCTACGCTATTCTCGTCGAGCTTGTCGTACTCGGTAAAGAGCTGCAACTGCTCGTAGAAGTAGCGGTTAGGACGGAATGCGGTGTAGGTACGAGCCTGTGTGCCCAACTCCTCGATAACCAAGCCGTCGTAGTAGGTTGCAGCGGTCTGACCCTCCAATACGGTGTCGTCGTCCTGTGTAGAACGGGTTGGGGTGAAGAAGCAGGCAACATTGCCATATACCTTCAAGCCATCCTCATCGTAGAGGTTCGCAATTTCGAAAATAGACTCTCGAGTATACTTGTTGCGGTAACGAATATCCGAAATAGGATATTGGTTCAAGTCGCCATAGATAGTCTCGAGGTGGCCGATTGCGGTCAACGCCTTGTCCCACCAAGCGGTGTTGCCCGTTGCATCCTTCGAGCCATTCCACATCGCAAGTTTTGCGCATACCATCCAACCGAATGCTGCACCCATTCGATAGTCCTCGCCTGTAACGGCCTCGTAGGTACGCTCCTGCTTCACGCCTGGCTTTGCCAAGAGGTCGAGCAACTCGTCGACAATATAGCCACGAGTCTCGATTGCCGACATACGAGGAATCTTGGCAACACGATCCTGATCCTCCATAGTCTCGACCGGAGTGGTGTAGAACGGAACATCGCCAAAGAACGAGGTGAGCAGGTAGTAGTACATACCTCGCAAAGCCGCACCCTCGGCCTTCAAAGCATTGTACTCCTCCTCCTTGATATAGCCCTCGGCAAAGGCACGCTCGATTGCGGCGATGACATTGTTGCATCGCATAACACCGAGGTAGCCCTGTGTCCACATCGTCTTACCGAAACGAGGGTTCGCTGGCGAGATGTCGAGGATTGCATCGTAGGTACCCGAGTCGCAATACATAAGATCCGAAACGGCCTCTACGGCGAGCATAAATGTACCATTGTATATCGAGCGGAATGGAGCATAGCAACCATTCAAGCCCGTTACGCACTGTGCATATGATTTGTAGTATGTCTGAGTCTGATAGTTCGACTGCATATCTTCCTCCAAAGTACAAGCGGAGAAGAGCGCCAATACAGAGAGCGCAACAACTACATTTTTGATAATATAAAGCTTAAACTTTTTCATCTTTCTTTGCATCTTTGAAGGTTAGTAACGAATCTGAACACTGAAGATAAAGGTTCGTGCCTTTGGATATGCACCATTGTCCATACGGCGGATTGTCGAACCGCTCGCATTTGTCGAGACATCAGGGTCGTATCCGTTATAGTTCTTCCACAAGAAGATATTCTCGGCACTTGCACTAACGGTGATGTCACGCAGGTGCTTGGTCTTATTACGCAAATCGAAGGTGTAGCCCAACGAGATGTTCTTCAGACGGATGTACGAAGCATCGTAGACCATTCGTGAGCTTGGCAACTCGTCGTTGTAGTATGCCGCTGGGATGTTCGACTCTGGGTTTCGTACCGGATGCCAAGCATCGAGCATATAGCGATACTGGTTGGTGTAGGAGCTACCCGACATCCACAACTCCGAGAGGTTGTAGATCTTACCTCCAAGCGAGTAGTTGAAGAATACGCTCACACGGAACTTGTAGATGTGGAAGGTGTTCTGCAAACCACCGTAGATGATAGGGTCGGCCGAACCGAGGTATACGAGGTCATCTTCGTTCAAAGTACCATCGTGGTTGGTGTCGACATAGTATGCATAACCAGGCTTGTAGGTGTTCGATGCACGAGATACATAGGCCTTGGTCTCCTTGTTGCGGTCAATCTGATCCTGTGTGTGCCATACACCAGCGAACTTGAAGCCCCACAATGCATTGAGCGGATAGCCATTTACATATCCGTACATCATATAGGAGTTGTTCGTAGGTGTCGAGTAGGCTGCAATAAAGTCGTTCGAGCCAGTGTCGAGCACCTTCTGTCGGTTGTGAGCAATGGTAAGGGTTGTGTTCCAGCTGAAATTCTTGTTTTTGAAGTTGTGCGAAGTGACACTGAACTCAACACCCTTATTCTCGGTCGCACCGATATTGGTGTAGCGAGACGAGAAACCAGTCTGCGTAGGCAACTGCACCGAGAGCAACAGGTCGGTAGTCTTCGAGTAGTAGGCCTCGAGCGAGAACTCCAAGCGGTTCTTCAACACCGCAAAGTCGATTGCTGCGTTGTACATTGCGGTCTTCTCCCAAGTGAGATCCTTACTCTCCAAGCGAGATGGATATACCGCCAATGGCTGATTTGAGCCGAAGAGGTAACCGCTAGTGGTACAGCTCAACGCCTCCATCGAACGATAGTACGAGATAGCATCGTTACCCGACATACCCGCACTGAGTCGCAACGAGAGATCGTCAATCCAATGAGCCTTCTTCATAAATGGCTCCTTCGAGATCATCCACTTGAAGGCACCCGAAGGGAAGAATGCATACTTGTTATTTGCGGCGAAGTTCGACGAACCATCGACACGAGCCGTAAATGTGAAGTAGTAGCGCTTCTTGTAGTTGTAGTTGAAACGACCGAGGAACGAGTTGCGAGTACGCTCGTTAAGCGAAGATGATGGCACGAGGTTATTCTTGTCTGGAATAGCCGTCATATTGTTCCACTTGATGTCGTCGCTCAAGTAGCCGGTACCCTTCAACGAGAAGTTGTTCTGCTTGAACTTCTCGACAGTGAAACCTGCCATCAAGTCGACAGCGTGCAAGCGGCGGAATGTGCGCTTGAAGGTCAAGGTGTTCTCGTTGGTGAGTCGATACTCGTCGGTCTCGGCACGATATGCTACAGCACCCTGATTGATGGCTGCATAGGTCGGACGAGTCGACGGATAGAACTCATAGTTGTGTCGCTGGAAGACATAGTAGTTGAATCGTGAACGGAAGGTCAAGCCCTTGGCCAATGTAATGTTGACATTTGGCGACACGGTACACATCTTACGAACCGCCTCGTTGGTGATGAGGTGTGCATCCATATAAGGGCTATTGTATGGCTGACCGCCATCGAAACCTGTACCCCAAAGGATATTCACCGTATCGGTAGGCTTCTGCATCGGGTTCAAGAAGATAGCACCATTCCAGTAGTTCACACCACCGATAGTGACCTTGTTGTTGTCGTTGTAGCGATACTCATAGCTGAAGTTGATGCCGAATCGCAACCACTTGAACAACTCGTACGATGCGTTGAGACGACCTGTATATCGCTCCAAACCCGAGCGGATGACGATACCCTGATTGTTGTGGTAGCCGAACGATGCAAAGTAGTTATACTTCTTTGTTCCGCCCGATACGCTCATGTTGTAGTTCTGATACATACCTGTGCGAGTAACCACATCCTGCCAGTCGGTACCCTTACCATAGATCTCTGGGTTTGGATACTGGTAGCTTGACTCTGGGCGATTGATGTACGATGAGTTGTTCATCATATAGTATACATCGTTGCGGTAGCGAGCAAACTCCGTTGCATTCATAACATCGAGCTTGCGAGGCAACTGCGAGAAGCCGACATCGGCCTTGAATGTAATACGAGGCTTTGCGCCCGAGTCGCTACCACCTTTTGTTGTCACGATGATTACACCGTTTGCACCTCTTGCACCATAGATAGCGGTCGAAGAGGCATCCTTCAACACCGAGATAGACTTGATGTCGGCAGGGTTGATATCGCCCAAGTCCGACACGCCATCCATCACGCCATCGACCACAATCAGAGGCTCATTCGATGCAGTGATTGAACGAGTACCACGGATACGAATAGAGGTCGAAGCACCCGGCTCACCTGTGGTTGACATAATGTCGGCACCTGCAATACGACCCTGCAATGCCTGGTCGACCGAGGTCACAGGAGCGTCGGCAATCTCCGACATCTTCACATTTGTTACCGAACCGGTGAGGTCGCTCTTTGCAACGGCACCATATCCGATTACGACAACCTCCTCCACCTTGACATTGTCGGGCGAGAGGGCAATATTTATAGTTGTGCGAGAGTTGATCTTCTCCTTCTTCGCTGTATAACCAAGGTATTGAATCTCCAACACACCTGTTGGTGGCACCTGCAAGGTATACTTACCATTCAAATCGGTCGATGTACCGATTGCTGTGCCCTCGACCGATACGGTAGCTCCGATGAGAGGCTGCTTGTTCGAGGCATCGGTAATCGTACCCGAAATCGTAATCTTACTCTGTGCCATAGCCGTAGGTGCCACACACAAGAGCAACAGCAACACCATCAACGGCATACAAACCTTGGAGTTTAATTTATTTAGAATTTGTCCCATTTTTATACGCTATTTTGATGGTTATTCGTAGAGAGAAAATTCTGCTAATACTGGGTAGTGATCCGAGTACCTCCAAACGCCCACGCCATTGTTGATGGCCACACCATTTGGCGAGTACATAATCTTATCCATATGTGCAAAACCATAGAGGAAGTCGATCGATTTGAGCGACTTACGCATCGACTCGGTGCCGTATATGAAGTCGATATACGACTTGTTGTAGCTATTCATCTCTGCCCACAAATCGTAGTACGAGTTCTTGCGTACCTCAACATCGACATTCTTGCCGACATTGCTATTGAAGTCACCCATCATCAACCAATGCTCGTCACGATAGTGCTCCTTCGAGTTGATGGTCTTCGAGAGGTAGAAGTTAATCTCGTTCATACGGAAATTACTTGCGTTAGCGATATTGTCTGGCTGCAAGTGAAGGTTTACGAGATTTACCGAGATGTCGTCGGTGAAATGAACCTTTGCGTATAATGCACCGTGCGAAACTGTGGTATTCTCGTCGCCACGCAGGCGCTCGATAATCTCGATAGGGTACTTCGAAGTGATAACCACAGGGTAGTTATCCTTGTATGGGCCCATCACGACATATTCGTGTCCCCAACGCTTAGCAAGAGCTACCCATCCCGAAGGGTTGTCCCACTTCGATTCCACATTCTTCTGGTCGGGATAAGGGAGGTAGCGACTATAGTGCGAGAGGTTCTTGCCGTCGATGTCCCAATGGCTGGCTGCCTCCTGAATACAGAAGACATCGGGGTTAATCTCGTTGATGTAGGCAACGAAGTTTACATAGTCGTCGAACTGGTCGCACCACATACCATCCTGAATATTCCAACTCAACAACTTGAAGTTGTTGACAAACTCTGCCGACTCGCTCTCCACCTTGAGAGGGGTGTCGCCCTCAACAAGCTTTGTTCCGCAGGCAGAGAGGAGTGTTGCAGCCATCATCGCACCGAAAACGACTGCCATATGCTTTATATTAGAACTCATCATCTTCCTCCTCTGTCTTTAAAGTTTCAAACTGCTCTGGAGCAACAGGCTTGCTCTTCTGCACGACGGTTGTAGTCGAACGGAAGGTGTCGCCCCACGCATCGGTGTAAGATACCTCAACCTCGGCAACACGAGCCTCCTCGCCGTTGTTCACATCGGTCGAGAGGTGAATCTCTGCTCCATTTACTGTCATATAGTGGCTCGTAACCCACTCGCCCTTCACCTCGTAGTGCATATCTTCAGCCTCGAATACCGAAAGGTTGGTATTCACTGGCAACAAGAACTCCGTAGTGTTGTAGTCGAAGTTGTAGCTCTTCTCGGTGAACTCCACCTTTGGTGTGATACCATTTTGGCGGAAGTAGATGGTTATCGAGGTGAAGCCGTCGCCTGTAATAACTGTGAATACAGCCTGACGGCGCAAGCCACGACGCACACCATCGAAGGCGTTCTCGTCGTAGCGCACGGTGAAGGCACCCACGCCATTGCCCGAGGTTGGGCCCTCGAAGTGGCACCACTCCTGCGACGCCTCGTCCATCGATACGCTCCACGCACCTGGTGTGGTCACTCCGAACGAGTGAACTCCAGCATCGGGGGTAACAATAACGATTTGGTCGCTATTTTTTGTAATAATCTCCTCTTTTTGGCAGCCGCACGCCACAATAAGCACTACAGCAAGGAGAATCTTTATCATCTTTTTCATATCGCTATTATCTATTTTTTGATACAACGAACTCCCATTGCAGTTACTGGTGCCCAAGAACCCGTGTTAACAGTGCGTGCTCCAGCACCCTTACCCCAATAGAGGAACAACTGCTTCGAATCGTTAGTTGTAGCTCCTGCAATATTGGCATTAGGGCTATTCACAGTTGTCCACAAACCATAGTATTGGCGCAAACCGCTTACGGCATGCCACAAGAACTCGCCTTCGCGCTCTATGTAGTAACCACCTTTGCAGTTACCCTCGGCAGCCAAGTGCGCTGTAGGAGGTGTTGCTGTATTCAACGCAATGAGGTCGGCAACGATAGTTGCTGTCAGTGGCAACTCATAGCCATAAGGACACGGATCGTACTGCTTGTGCTTCTCGTTAGAGTAGTTCCACGAAGCTTCGGCGTGCGAAGGGTCCATACTCCAGACCTGATTCCAATGGCGCTGTGTTGCGGTGTTTGCCTGACAACCGATAAAGAGCGGTGACTTTGTAGCCGATGCATTTGTTGTCCAGAAAGCCTGAGTGATGCTACTTGTAAACCTCTTTCCTACAGATGCCGGAATTGCACCTCCTGCACCACCTGTACCACCTACGGTGATGAGATCTGCCGATGGGTAGTGGTAAGCCGGAGTATTCTCGCCCGACTGACTCAAACGATTTGCCCACGCCTCGTTGGTGTAGTTCTTTGCATAAGGGAATGGCGATGGACGGCCCCACTGATAGAGCATACCGCCCGAAGCGAGGAAGTCCGCCTCACTCATAGCCTCCATCTCGGCCTTCGA
>JAFVVS010000035.1 GCA_017502025.1 Alistipes sp.
GCATTGAAGACAGCCGAGAAGTATTTCCCTGCGGAGGTTAAGTTGAATATCAACGACTACCACCGCAAGCCTGGTTATACTACGCAGGTGAAGCGTCTGTTAGAGCGTGGTTGCAAGATCGATATTATGGGTATTCAGATGCACCTCTTCAATGTGCAGGACTGCCAAGATATGGCGAATGGTGCAAAGATTCAGACCCCTTCGCAGGTGCGTGAGTATATTGGTTGGGCATCGGAGGCTGGTGTGCCGCTCCATTTGAGCGAGATTACCATCACCTCGCCATCGCAGGACGAGCGTGGCTTTATGATTCAGGCAATCCTCACCCAAAACCTCTATCGTTTGTGGTTCTCGCAGGAGAAGATGATGGGTATCACTTGGTGGAATGTGCTCGACAACTGCGGTGTTAAGGGCGAGCCTACCGTATCGGGAATCTTCACACGAGATATGAAGGAGAAACCTGTATATTGGGCTATGGATCAGCTTATTAACCACGAATGGAAGACCAACATTACAGTTAAGGCTGACGAACAGGGCAAGGTGTCGTTCCGTGGCTTTAAGGGCAAGTATCGCATCACCTACAAGGATAAGCGAGGCAAAACTCAAACGATGGAATACATTTTGAAATAGTGAGTAGTGAGTAGAGAGTAGTTTTTTTATTTAATACCTATAAAACTAATTCTGCATTCTGCATTTTGAATTTTGAATTTTAACACTATGTTCGATTTAATAGTTATCGGTGGCGGTCCTGCGGGTTATGTGGGAGCCATTCGTGCAGCGGAGTTGGGCGCAAAAGTAGCGTTGATAGAGCGTGCCGAATTGGGCGGAACTTGCCTTAATTGGGGTTGCATCCCTACGAAAGCGTTGCTCAAAAGTGCGCAAGTCTATCACTACTGCAAAAACGCAAAGGCGTTTGGCGTAGCTGTCGAGGGCGATGTAAAGCCCGATTTGAAGGCTATGGTGGCTCGTTCTCGCCAGGTGGCACAGACCACAGGTCGAGGTGTCGAGATGCTCCTAAAACGCAGTGGAGTAGAGGTGATTACGGGCTCAGCAACCCTCCTCTCAGCAAACGAGGTAAAGGTTGGCGATGCGACCTACGAGGCAAAAAATATCCTTCTCGCAACGGGTGCTTCACCTCGTGAGGTGCCTTCGATTCCTATCGACCACCAATTCGTTCTCTCCTCCCGTGATGCTCTCGTTTTGGAGGAGTTGCCCGAAACAATGGTTGTCGTGGGCTCGGGTGCTATCGGTAGCGAGTTCGCCTTCCTCTACGCATCGTTGGGCGTGAAGGTTACCATAGTGGAGTATATGCCGCAATTTATGCCACTGCTCGATGCAGAGGTGTCGGCAGCAGCCGAAAGGGCGTTCCGCCGTCAGCGCATTACCGTTATGTGCGACACCGCCGTAAAGGGTGTTTCGGTCGCAGATGGCAAGTGTGTGGTCGAGGTGGAGCAGAAGGGCGAAGCGAAGCAACTCGTTGCCGACAAGGTGCTCTCGGCAGTGGGTGTCAAGTCGAATATCGAGAGCTTAGGACTTGATAAAGTAGGAGTTCAGGTAGAACGAGATAAGATAGTGGTTGATAGCGACTTCCGCACAAGCATTTCTTCGATTTTTGCGGTGGGCGACATCATCGCATCACCTGCCCTTGCGCATATTGCATCAGCCGAGGCAGTAAATTGCGTTGAGCGCATCTTTGGCAAGGCTCCAAAGGCTATTGACTACGCTTTGACCCCTGCCTGCATCTTCACAACCCCAGAGATTGCATCGGTCGGTTTGACCGAGGAGCAAGCGCAGAAGCAGGGCATCGAGTACAAGGTTGCACGCTACAACTTCGCATCGTCGGGCAAGGCGGCAGCTGCGGGCGATAGAGATGGATTTATAAAGTTGCTCTTCGACGCTTCGAACAAGCTGATTGGCGCACACATCATCGGTGCAAATGTCGTGGAGATGTTGGGCGAGCCTTCGGTGGCTATGGCGTTGGGCGCTACGGCAGAGGATTTATCTCGCACCATTCACGCGCACCCTTCGCTCTACGAAGGCATTATGGAGGCTGCAAAGAGCCTGGAATAGAACGAAAACAAAAACAAAAACAAAAATAAAGGCTGTCTGAATTACTTCGGACAGCCTTTATTATATTCAAGATTAGCTATTTAACCCTGCTTAAAGTATGGACATTGACCACCAGGATTGGAATGACCATGCCAACATTCGCCATCGCCACCCACGCCATAATAAGCACAATTGGCACAAGAATTAGACCCTGACGAACCTGCGCTTGCCATAGTATTGGTAACCATATTAAAGAAACCATCGATAGCACCCGACTTACCAAGCAGGTAGAGGATACCGATGATGATACCCAAAATTACCAGCGGAATAATTGCTACCAAAACAAAGAATGCAACATTTACCCAAGTCAAAGCGGTGCGCTTCCACGAAGTGCCGTTGCGATGCAACAATATATCCTTCATCTCGTTCCAATCATAGATTGGTCTTGCCCACTTATAAAGCATCCACACCAAGAATATAGCTAATACGATACCGATAAACGAGAAGCCGAAACCTCCGAGTGCAAACGCAAATGGAAGGGTATAGTGAATACGAGTTTTATACTCATTATAATCCTCACCTGCCACATAAGCATTGTAAGCGTTGCGGAACTGCAATACAGAATATACTCCTGCATAGAATCCAATACCTACCGGAAACAGCAATGAGAGTCCTCCAAGAATCGAGAATATGGCAGCAAGCCACTCAATCTCCACGGCAAGTTTTGCAAGTCCAAACATAACCATACCTATCAACCAAGCACAAGCGTAGATTACGGCAAACTTGATAAATTGTTCTCTACTTTTCATAAATTTAAGTTTTTAAGTGTTGTTATTTCGTAAAAATCTCTTTCGGATAGACTACATCGCTCAGGAATAGACCCTGCGCAGGAGCTCCTGCACTTGAACGGGAGAGATCCTTCGCCTCGACAATTGCTCGGAACTCCTCGACCGTGTAGCGACCACGACCAACATCGACAAGGGTGCCGACAATCGAACGCACCATATTGCGCAAAAAGCGGTCTGCACGGATGGTAAAACGCAAAATATCGCCCTCCTCACGCACCCACTCGGCAACCATAATACGACAGATATTGGTTTTGTTGTTGGAGTTGAGCTTGGCAAATGAGGTGAAGTCGCTATATTCGAGCAACGACTTTGCTGCCTCGTTCATCCGCTCTATATCTAACGGCTGATAGTTTGTCCACGCAGAGTGGCGACGGAACGGGTTTTTGGCGGTCGAAATGTAGTAGGTATATTCTCGCTCCCTCGCATCAAATCGGGCGTGTGCATCGCCTGGGACAGGCGTTACGGACTCAATCGAGATATCGTGCGGAAGTACCAAATTGACCTTGTAGAGCAACTGTTTCGTGTCAAACTCCGCCTCTGTATCGAAGTGCGCAACATAGTACGACGCATTCACTCCCGTATCGGTGCGACCTGCGCCAACAATCTCCACCGAGTGGCGCAAGAGCTTCGACAAAGCCTCTTCTATTGCTTGTTGCACGGTGGGAGCATCGGGCTGGCGTTGCCAACCGCAGTATGCTGCGCCATCGTATCGGAGTTCCAAAAAATATCTCATAATGGACAAAGATACGAATTATTTGCTCACTTGCACTATTTTCAATCATTTTTTCTTATCTTTGCGTTTTAATAGTAATTAAAACGAGAAAAATATATGAAAGTCGCTATTATCGGCTACGGTAAGATGGGACACGAGATTGAGCAGGTTTTGCTCGACAGAGGTCACACCGTAGCACTCATCATAGACCAAGAGAATGTGGCAGATTTGAATGCCGAGAAGTTGGCTGATATCGATGTTGCCATCGAATTTACCACCCCTACAACCGCCTACACGAATGTTCGCACCTGTATTGAGTGCGGTACTCCAATCGTGAGCGGCACGACGGGTTGGCACGACAGGTTGGAGGAGTTGCAGGCGTTGTGCCGAGAGAAGGACTCGACTATGATCTGGTCGTCGAACTACTCGCTGGGCGTAAATATCACCTTCCGTCTAAATCGCTACTTGGCAGAGTTGATGAATCGCTTCGAGGGCTACAATGTCGCTATCGAGGAGATTCACCACACGCAGAAGAAGGATGCTCCGAGTGGCACTGCCATTTCGTTGGCAAACGACATTCTCGCAAGGGTAGATCGCAAGGAGAGTTGGGTAAATGAGCCGACCACCGACGAGAAGGCTATCGAGATTACATCGTTACGAGAGGGTACAGTGCCAGGCACTCACACTGTGACCTACGAGTCGGCAGACGACAAAATCGAGATTAAGCACACCCTCTTTTCACGCCGTGCATTGGCTCTCGGTGCGGTAGTTGCAGCGGAGTTTATCGCCACAAAGAAGGGAGTATTTACCATTGACGATTTATTTGAATAAAAAAGCCAATGGCTAATGGCTAATGGCTAAAAGCAAAAACTATGAAGAACTTTTTGAAAAATCGCTGGACAAAGTTCGCTATTGCCAGCATCGCATATATCCTATTATTTGTCGTTTGGACAGGCAATCCGTGGTTGTTGCTCGGCTTGCCGTTTATCTACGACTACTTCATCTCACGCCTTGTATATCGCTACATCGGCACCAAGAACGATGCTCTGCGTGCGAAATATCCGCTCTACAACAGCATTTACGGCTGGATTGACGCTATCGTGTGGGCTACCGTAGTGGCGCATTTGGTGCATCTCTTCATCTTCCAGTTGTATGTAGTGCCGACCTCGTCGATGGAGAAGACTATCCTTATTGGCGACTACCTCTATGTGAGCAAACTCTCGTATGGTCCGCAGGTGCCAAATACCCCTGTGGCTATGCCGTTTGTCTACAATACGATGCCGTTCTCGTCGACCAAGAAGTCCTACTCGGAGTGCATAAAGTGGGACTACCACCGCTTGCGTGGTCGTGGCAAGGTGGAGCGTGAGGATGTCGTGGTATTCAACTTCCCTGCGGGCGACACCGTGTTGCTCGAAAATCAGGCAGCGACCTACTACGATGTTCTGCGAGAGTATCAAGATGTCTTTGGCAAGGAGGAGGGCAGAAAGCAACTCTATAAAGACTACACCGTCATTGCCCGCCCTGTCGACAAACGAGAGAACTACATAAAGCGTTGTGTAGGCGTTCCGGGCGACACTCTGCAAGTCAAGGATACCGAACTCTTCGTAAATGGCGAGGCACAACCTGTGTGCGAGGAGCGTCAGTATATCTACTTCGTGAAGACCACCGCACCTTTGTCGGAGTATGCATTCAGCAACCTCAATATCACCGAGTACAATGGTAGTGCGCCATACTACTATGTGGCAACCACCGAGAAGGGCGCAGAGCAGTTGCGCAAGTTCAAGAGTGTAGAGATGGTTGAGCGTTACAACAACACCGAGCCTTCGCTCGATGCCTTCCCTCACCACGCTGACTACGCTTGGACTCAGGACAACTTCGGCCCATTGTGGGTACCGCAGAAGGGTGCGACAATCGAGCTTACGACGGCTAATCTCCCTCTCTACGAGCGCATTATCGACCAATACGAAGGTCACGACCTGCGCACAGAGGGCGACAAGATATTTATCGACGGCGTGGAGGCTTCGACCTACACCTTTGCGATGGACTACTACTTTATGATGGGCGACAACCGCCACAACTCGGCGGACTCTCGCTATTGGGGTTTTGTGCCTGAGGACCACATCGTGGGCAAGGCGTTGTTCATCGCCTTCTCGAAGGGCGAGAACGGCATTCGCTGGAACAGATTGTTCAACAAGGTAAGATAGAGCAAAGTGGCAGAGCAGAAGGACTCATACCTCACAATCGCAGAGCCTGCGGAGGCGATATACAAGGAGCGTAGTAGCAAGTTCCTAACCTACGCCTACCCCGTAGAGAGCGAGGAGGAGATTAAGGAGTTGCTCGACGCTCTGCGCAAGGAGTACTACGATGCTACCCACCACTGCTATGCCTATCGCCTTGGCGCACAGGGCGAAGCGTACCGTGCAAACGACGATGGCGAGCCTTCGGGAACAGCCGGAAAGCCTATTTTGGGGCAGTTATTGTCGGCAAATTTGACAAACTGTCTGGTTGTTGTGGTGCGCTACTTTGGTGGCACAAAGTTGGGCGTTTCGGGCTTGATACAAGCCTACAAAGAGTCCACTGCCGAGGTTATTGCCGTAAGCAAGATTATCGAAAAGACGGTCGATAGAGTCGTAAAGATAGAGTTCGACTACATCTCGATGAATGGCGTGATGCGTGTTGTGAAGGAGCTTTCGCCCCGCATCGACGAGCAGGTGTTCGACAATATTTGCTCTATGACACTGCGCATCAGAGAGAGCGAAGCCGAGCAACTTATTGCGAAACTCCTCAAAGTTGAAGGAGTTTCGATAAGTTAGGAGTTAGGAGTTAGGAGTTAGGAGATATTTTGGAGAACAAAATCTACATAAAAGGAGCGAGGGTACACAACCTCAAAGATATCGAACTCGAAATTCCACACGAGAAGCTTATTGTCGTGACAGGATTATCGGGCTCGGGTAAGTCTACGCTTGCATTCGACACAATCTTTGCCGAGGGACAACGCCGTTATGTCGAGAGCCTTTCGGCGTATGCTCGCCAGTTCCTGGGGCGCATATCCAAACCCGATGTCGATCTGATTTCGGGCATTGCACCCGCTATCGCTATCGAGCAGAAGGTCTCATCCCGCAACCCACGCTCTACGGTGGGTACGGTGACCGAGATATACGAATACCTCAAACTCCTCTACGCCCGTGTTGGCAAGACCATTTCGCCCGTGTCGGGCAAAGAGGTCAAGTGCTACAACACCGACGATGTGGTGGAGTTCCTCCTCTCGTTGGGCGAGGGTGCAAGGGTAGTGGTGGCAGTGCCGATGCAACTCGATAAGGGCGAAAGCATAATCGAGGAGTTGCTCACACTCGTAAAAGAGGGCATCGTGCGCCTTGTGGTCGATGATAAGACCGTACTGATTGACGACTTTATCAAGGAGGTCGATTTGGAGCGCTCGGCAGAGGGTATCTACATTATTATAGACCGCTTGCGAGTGGTGAGCGATGATGATACACTCACCCGTATGCGAGAGTCCGTATCGCAAGCATTTGGCTATGGCACAAGCAGTTGCGTAATTATCGAGGGTGAGCATAAACACCTCTTCAACGCCAACTTCACGGCTGACGGCATAGAGTTCGAGCGACCAACCGAGCACCTCTTTTCGTTCAACAACCCTATTGGTGCCTGCCCACGATGCGAGGGCTGGGGCAAGGTTACGGGTATCGACGAGGAGTTGGTTGTGCCCGACAAGTCACGCTCCATATTCGACAATGCCATAGCGTGTTGGCGTGGCGACACGATGAAGTGGTTCAGGGATCAACTTGTGATAAATTCGCACAAGTTCGACTTCCCGATTCATACGCCATACTACGCACTCACCGATGCTCAGAAGCGACTTTTGTGGCTCGGAAACGAATATTTCGAGGGGTTAAACTCCTTCTTCGATATGCTCGACTCGCAACGCCACAAGATACAATATCGTGTTTTGAAGGCTCGCTATACAGGTAAGAGCATCTGCCCAGAGTGCGAGGGTAACCGTCTGCGCAAGGAGGCGTTGTATGTGCAATTTGGTGGCAAGAATATCGCCGAGGTGGTGCGTATGACCGTAGATGAGGCGATAGAGTTTTTCTCTTCGGTATCGCTCTCCGACCACGAAAAGAGGAGTTCGGAGCGACTCCTCACCGAGGTGCGCAACCGCTTGAAATACCTCAGCGATGTGGGTTTGGGCTACCTCACGCTCGACCGTGGCTCGGCAACCCTTTCGGGTGGAGAGAGCCAGCGCATAAACCTCGCAACCTCGCTCGGTAGCAACCTTACGGGCTCGTTGTATATCCTCGATGAGCCTTCCATAGGTCTGCATCCGAGGGATACCCACCGCCTTATCGAGGTGCTGAAACAGTTGCGTGATATGGGCAATACCGTAATTGTGGTGGAGCACGAGGAGGAGGTAATTCGCAGTGCCGACCACATTATAGATATCGGTCCCGAGGCTGGCGAAAATGGCGGTAGAGTGGTCTATAATGGCGATTTGGAGCATCTTTCGACCGCTAC
>JAFVVS010000036.1 GCA_017502025.1 Alistipes sp.
ATACCGCCGAAGATACTCTTTGTGTCGGCCTCGTAAGCACGAGTCCAAGCCTCCAAAGCGTCAGCACCAATTGCTGCACCGCAAGGGTTCATATGCTTCAACGCTACGCAGAATGGCTCCTCGAACTCACGAACGATATTGAGCGCTGCATTTGCATCCTGGATATTGTTGTACGAGAGCTCCTTACCATTCAACTGCTCGGCATAAGCCAACGAGAAGTGGGTTGTAGAGTTGTCACGATAGAACTTCGCCGACTGGTGAGGGTTCTCGCCATAGCGCAACGACTGCTGCTCGTCGAACTCCAAGAACAATTTCTCCGACAAGCCTGCCTGCTTACGCATATAGGTTGCGATGCACATATCGTACTCTGCGGTGTGGGTATAAGCCTTTGCAGAGAGTTGCAGACGGGTCTCAACCTTTGTGTTGCCCTCTGCCTTAATCTCGTCGAGGATCTGCGCATAGTCCGCAGGGTCGCAAACTACGGTTACATCCTTATAGTTCTTTGCTGCCGAACGCAACATCGAAGGACCACCGATGTCGATATTCTCGATAGCCTCTGCCATCTCTACGCCCTCCTTTGCGATAGTCTGACGGAAAGGGTAGAGATTTACGCAGACCATATCGATAAACTCGATACCATTCTCGCGCAACGCCTCCAAGTGGCTCTCCAAGTCACGACGAGCCAACAAACCGCCATGCACCTTTGGGTGCAAGGTCTTTACACGACCATCGCAAATCTCAGGAAAACCTGTTACATCGCTGATACCGATAGTCTTAACGCCATTCTTCTCCAAAAGGCTCTGGGTACCGCCTGTAGCGATAATCTCCCAACCAAGCGACTGCAAACCGCTAACAAACTCAACCAAGCCTGTCTTGTCGCTTACACTTACCAATGCTCTCATTCTATATACTTATATTTATATTATTACTTTTTGCTTTTAGCCATTAGCCATGGGCATTTGGTCTTCACTGCTTCGCCTCGGCAAAGTCTGCAAGCAGTCTCTGCCCTCGGCTTAATCGCAGCGGTGGCCATTGGCTTTTTTAATTGAGGATTGAGAATTGAGAATTGAGAATTATTCTTTAATTCTGCATTCTGCATTCTGCATTTTGCATTCTCTCCTCACTCCTAACTCCTCACTCCTAACTACTCAATTACTACGCCTGCCTCAGCGGTTACATGACCGATAATCGACGCTTTCTCGCCAGCAGCAGCCAAGATGTCGAGTGCCTTCTGTGCCTCGCTCTCGTCGAGTGCGATTACCATACCTACGCCCATATTGAAGATGTTGAACATCTCACGGTGAGGAATGTTGCCGTACTTTTCGAGCAACTTGAACACGCCCAAGATCTCCCACGAGCCCTCGTTGATGTGCAAGCCCTGACCGTCGTGCAAGATGCGTGGGATATTCTCGTCGAAGCCACCACCTGTGATGTGGCAAATGCCGTGAACATCGCAGTTGCGAACTACCTCCAACACCTGCTTAACATAGATGCGGGTAGGGCAGAGCAACGCCTCGCCAAGAGTGCGATCGCCCAACTCCTCGTACTTTGCATTCAAGTCCAAGTTGTTGTCAGCCAACACCTTGCGAACAAGCGAGAAACCATTCGAGTGAACACCGCTCGATGCGATACCGATGAGCACATCGCCAACCTTAACCTTCGAGCCATCAATGAGTTGCGACTTCTCGACAACACCGCAAGTGAAGCCTGCGATATCGTACTCGCCATCCTCGTACATACCAGGCATCTCGGCAGTCTCGCCACCAATCAATGCGCAACCTGCCTGACGGCAACCCTCGGCAACACCTGCCACGATAGCCTCTACCTTTGCAGGGATGTTGTGACCGAGTGCTACATAGTCCAAGAAGAACAAAGGCTCGGCACCCTGTGCCAAAACATCATTCACGCACATTGCAACGGCATCGATACCGATAGTATCGTGCTTGTCCATTGCGAACGCCAACTTCAACTTTGTACCTACGCCGTCGGTACCGCTAACCAATACAGGCTCTTTGATATTGAGCGCTGCGAGGTCGAACATACCTCCGAATGCGCCAATATTACCCATCGTACCCAAGCGATTGGTCGATGCAACGTGTTGTTTGATACGGCGAACAACCTCGTAACCAGCTTCGAGATTTACGCCTGCCTTTTCGTAATTTACTGCCATAACTGTATCTTATTTTTTCTTGTTAATTTCCGCAATATCGTGTATCATAGGTGTAGGGTAGATGCCGTCGAAGCAAGCGAAGCACATCTTCGAGCACTTGCCATTCGACGATGCCAAGCACTCCTTAACCGACATAAATGCCAGAGTATCAGCACCGATAATCTTGCAAACCTCCTCCACCGAGTGCTTTGCGCTGATAAGTTCATCCTGCGTTGTGGTATCCACGCCATAGCAACAAGGGTACTTCATCGTAGGGCTCACAATACGCACATGCACCTCGGTAGCACCAGCCTCACGCAACATATTTACAATGCGCTTGGAGGTTGTACCACGCACAATCGAGTCGTCAATCAGAGCGATGCGCTTACCCTCGACAATCGAGCGGATAGCCGACAACTTCATCTTCACGCCCTTCTCACGCAGTGCCTGCGAAGGTTGGATGAAGGTACGACCGATATACTTATTCTTGATAAGTCCCATCTCGTAAGGGATGCCACTCTCCTCGGCATAGCCCATAGCCGCCGACAACGACGAGTCGGGTACTCCGACCACGATATCAGCCTCACAAGGTGCCTCGTGCCACAAACGGCGACCCGACTCCTTGCGGAAGGCGTGGACATTGCAACCGTCGATATCGCTATCGGGGCGTGCGAAGTAGATATACTCCATAGCGCACATATTATGCTCGCTTGTAAGCGAATATTTACGACTGCGCAAGCCATTGTGGTCGATTGTGACAATCTCGCCAGGCTCTACATCTCGCACAAACTCTGCGCCCATAACATCGAAGGCGCAAGTCTCGCTCGATACGACATAGCCGTCACCCAACTTGGCGATTGCCAATGGGCGGATGCCGTACTTGTCACGACAAGCGTAGAGGCGATTTTGGGTCATAATAACGAAAGCGAACGAGCCCTCCAACAGATCCAACGCCTCCATAATGGTGAAGATGCGTGGCTCGTCGGCCTCCTTCTTGATGAGGTGTGCCAGCAACTCGGCATTGGTATGCGACTGGAAGAGGCTTCCCTTCGACTCCAAATAGTCACGGATCTGCTGTGCATTCACAATATTTCCGTTGTGCGCAATGGCAAACGAGCCCGTATTGTGAAGGAACGAGAGGGGCTCGATATTATCGATGCTACGACCCCCCGCAGTGGTGTAGAGAAGGTGTCCGAGACACATATTTCCATCCAACTTGGAGAGTCGCTCCTCGTTGAAAACTTCTTGAACAAGACCGTGACCACGGTGACGATGCATTGTGCCGTTCTCCTCGACACTAACCATTCCGCAACCCTCCTGACCTCGGTGTTGCATTGCGTGGAGTCCATAATAGACCAAAGACGAGGCGTGCTCAACGCCATAAACTCCTAAAACACTCATATAAAAAACTTTGTTTTTAATTGAGAATTGAAGATTGAGAATTGAGGATTATTTTTATAATCTAATTCTTAATTCTTAATTCTCAATCCTCAATTTACTTTGTAAAGTACGCTACTGCGTTTGCGAAGATATTCTGACGCTTCTCGCCTGCGATATTCTTGAACAGGTAGTCGTCGTAACGCTCTGTGTGACCCATCTTACCGAGTATCTGACCACTCTTCGAGATGATACCCTCGATACCATACGACGAGCCGTTAGGGTTGTGCGGTGCATCGGTCGTTGCGTTGCCATCCAAATCGGCATACTGGAACGCCACCTGACCATTTGCGAACAACTCCTCTGCCATCTCCTCGCTAACCACGAACTTACCCTCGCCGTGGCTCACTGCGATAGAGTGCAGGTCGCCAACCCGGAACGACGACAACCAAGGCGATGCCGTAGTGCCGACACGGGTCGAAACAATCTGCGAGATATGACGGTGGATATCGTTGTGGAACAGCGTAGGCGACTCTGTGGTCATCATACCCAAGCGACCGTATGGCAACAAGCCCGACTTAACGAGTGCCTGGAAGCCGTTGCAGATACCCAAAATCAAACCTCCACGCTCAATCAATGCGTGAACAGCCTTTGTTACGGTGGCGTTGTTCAGCACGCTTGCGATGAACTTACCCGAGCCATCAGGCTCATCTCCCAACGAGAAACCTCCACTCAAAACGAGGATATGGCACTTGTCGATAGCCTCAGCCATTGCCTCAATCGAGTGCAAGACATCCTCAGGTGTAAGGTTGCGGAATACTCCGATATGGGTCTCTGCGCCCTCACGCTCGAATGCTCGTGCGGTGTCGTAGTCGCAGTTGGTACCCGGGAATACAGGCAAATATACCTGCACCTTCTCCACCTTCTCGCCCTTATACTTTGGAGCCTCGGCGGTGTAGTTACTCTCACGGCACTTCTCGCCCGAGCGACCCTTTGCAGGGTATATCTTCTCGAATTTCACGGTGTTAGCCTCGTACAACTCCTCCAACGAGAACTTCTCGCCCAACACCTCTACGCACTTCTCAGCGGTTGTTTCACCCACCTTGATTGCGCCCTCGAATGCCTCCTTTGCCTCGACCAAAATCGAGCCGTAAGAGTAGTCGAACAGGGTTGCCTCGTCGCAAGTCAATGTTGCGCCAATCTCGTTACCGAACGACATCTTGGCAACAGCTTCGGCAACACCACCAAAGCCGATTGCGTAAGCCGAGAGGATATTACCCTTCTCAACCTCGGCAGTTACAGCCTTGAAGTTGTGCTTTAACTCCTCGGTGTTCGGAGTCCAATCTGCATTAGGGTTGTGCTTAACGAGGTACAAGCCATTGCCCGCACCCTTGAACTCCGGGCTTACAGCCTTGCGTGCATCCAAAGTGGTGATACCGAATGCAATAAGGGTTGGAGGGACATTGATATTCTGGAATGTACCACTCATAGAGTCCTTACCGCCAATCGACGGCAACTCAAACGCCTTCTGCATACGGATAGTACCGAGCAATGCCGACATAGGCTTGCCCCACGAGCGAGCATCGGTCATACGCTCGAAGTACTCCTGATACGAAAAGCGCATCTTCTCGTACGAAGCACCCGAAGCCACAACCTTGGCGATAGCCTCCACTACGGCGTACTCTGCACCGTGGTATGGCGACCAAGCCGAGATATATGGGTTGAAACCGAACGCCATAACACTCGCTGTCGAGGTCTTACCGTGGCGTACAGGCAGAGTCTGCATCGAAACCTGGGTCTCGGTGCGCTGGGTCTTACCGCCGAATGGCATCAACACGGTCGAGCGACCGATGGTCGAGTCGAACATCTCGCACAAGCCACGCTGCGATACCACATTGTTATCTTTGAGGTTGTTGAGCATCTTCTCACGGAGCGTCGCGCCCTCCACTGTGCGGTGGAATGGGTTGCGCTCCTCGATTGCTCCAAGAGTAATCTTTGTGTAGTGTGGAGCACCTGCCGAGTCGATAAACTCACGCTTCAAGTCTGCCACCTTCTCGCCCTTGTAGAACATACGCATACGGCGAGTGTCGGTAACATCCGCTACATGGGTAACCTCCACATTCTCCTCGTGGCAGAGGGCTACCATAGCCTCCACATCCTTCTTCTCCACTACTACAGACATACGCTCCTGCGACTCCGAAATAGCCAACTCGGTAGCGTTCAAGCCGTTATACTTTACAGGCACACGGTCGAGGTAGATATCCAAGCCGTCGGTCAACTCGCCAATAGCCACCGATACACCTCCTGCGCCAAAGTCATTTGACTTCTTAATCAGACGAGTTACATCGCCACGACGGAACAGGTGCTGAATCTTGCGCTCCTCGGGAGCATTTCCCTTCTGCACCTCCGAGCCACACTCCTCCAACGAAGCGGTGGTGTGTTGCTTCGACGAGCCTGTTGCTCCGCCGATGCCGTCACGGCCTGTGCGACCACCGAGCAAGAGAACTACATCGCCTGGCGCCGGGCTCTCACGGCGTACATCCGCAGCCTTAACTGCTCCAACTACGGCGCCAACCTCCAAACGCTTTGCCACATAGTCGTCGTGGTAAATCTCACGCACGTGGGTTGTAGCCAAGCCAATCTGGTTACCATAGCTCGAATAGCCCGCAGCAGCCTTGCGAGAGATGATGCGCTGTGGCAACTTACCCTCGATAGTCTCGTCTATACCTTTATATATATCGCCCGCACCCGTCACACGCATAGCCTGATAGACATAGGCACGACCCGACAGTGGGTCACGAATTGCACCACCCAAGCAGGTCGATGCACCACCAAACGGCTCAATCTCGGTAGGGTGGTTGTGAGTCTCGTTCTTGAACTGCAAGAGCCACTTCTCCTTCTGACCCTCGATATCTACATCGACGAAGATAGAGCAAGCGTTGTTCTCCTCGCTCACCTCCATATCGTCGAGTTTGCCAATCTTACGCAAGTAGCGACCACCAATGGTTGCCAACTCCATCAAGCAGAGCGACTTCTGCTCACGATTCAACTCCTTACGCATCAAGCCGAACTCCGCCAAGGCAGTCTCGTACTCGCTCTTCAAGAACGAATCGTCAATCTTAATCTCCTCAATCTCGGTGGTGAAGGTGGTGTGACGGCAGTGGTCACTCCAATAGGTATCGAGGATGCGCAACTCGGTCTGTGTAGGGTTGCGGTGCTCCGAGCGGAAGTACTCAACCACGCAACGCAAGTCGTCGGCATTCATTGCCAAGCCATTCTCCTTGCAATATGGGAGCAACTCCTCCTCCTTCATATCGATGAAGCCCTCCAATACAGGTACAGGCTTGATATCCGCCTGCTCGGCATCCGAAAGGATTGCGAGGTCCTTCTCTCTCGACTCTACGGCATTGATAAGGTAGTGCTTAATCTTCGCCATAGCCTCCTCGCTGACGCCATCGTCGAAGATGTAGAGGCGTGATGAGCGAATCTTAACCTCTGCTGCTGGCTCCAACAGATGAACGCAATCTACGGCTGAGGATGCACGCTGGTCGAACTGACCAGGCAAGTACTCGATAGAGAGGTACTTCTTACCCTCGTAGTCGCACTCGTCGGAGACAAGGTCGGTAACAATCTCGCCAAATACGGAGTAGCGACAACGCTCGACGAGCTCATCGCTGAAACCGAACAAATCGTAAACATTCAACACTCGCAACTCCTCGATTGAGAGCGCCAGGTTCTCGTTCAACTCCTTGCGGAGCGACTCTGCCTCGACCTGAAAGCGAGCGTATTTCTCGACAAATATTCTATGGTTTTTCATAACTTCGTTATTCAAATGCAAAATGCAAAATGCAGAATGCAAAATGTTGAAAATAATTTTGAATTTTGAATTCTGAATTTTGAATTATAGTTCTGGGAGCGTAGCTGCAAGAACTGTTGCAGTTTGCTTTGCACGGAAGGCAACGAGCTTCTCCTCGATAGCCTTATCGGTGAGGGCGAAAATCTGCGCTGCGATGAGTGCTGCGTTCTTTGCGCCATTGATTGCAGTTGTAGCCACAGGGATACCGCCAGGCATCTGCACGATAGAGAGGAGCGAGTCCAAACCTCCAAGTGCCGAGGTCTTGATTGGCACACCAATAACCGGTACGGTGGTCATCGCTGCGGTGACTCCCGCAACGTGCGCTGCACCGCCTGCACCTGCGATGATTGCACCAAAGCCACGCTCACGAGCCGACTTGGCAAACTCATACATCAAATCGGGGGTACGGTGTGCGCTGATTACTCGCTTCTCGTACTCGATACCCAACTCCTCCAAGGTCTCACAAGCCTGTTTCATAACATCCCAGTCGCTTGTAGATCCCATTAATACAGCTACTTTCATAATGTAATATTTTTGTTGTTTTGTTATTTGTTACTCCGTGTGTTGTTGCTCTTTGCAGCCAAAGTGTTTAGAGTCGTTAGGGGCGTTAGGGTCGTTAGAGTTTTTTTTAATTCCTAACTCCTAACTTCTAACTCCTAATTCCTAACTGTTTTCAACTCCTAACCTTATCACGGCGCAGTGAATTAAAGGTTATTAAGGGCTAGTAACGGCTATTAAGAGCTATTAAGGGAGCGCTGAAAGTTTCTCCCATTAGTCCCATTAGTCCCATTGGTCTCATTTGTCCCATTGGTCTCATCTAACTCTTAACTTTCGTCTTTCGTCTCTCGTCTTTCGTCTAAACAAAAAAGACCGCTACACACCCGTGTAGTGGCCTTTTCATTTGCACACGCACCCCAACATCTGCTGCTGTGACTCTCGACACGGCTTCGACTGCAACGGGGCTCTATGTATTCTCTGCAAAAACATATCGCAAAGATACTCTTTTTTTATTATATAAAAAAGCCCTTTCGGCAGATTTATCAACATTTTATTGAAATTTCAAAATACGAGTTCATCGACGACTTTTAACCGCTTACAATTTGTAATCGCCATTCACAATCGCACATGCAAAAGATGCAAAATTAAAAATAAAATGCAAAAAATTATTAAAATATTTGCATAATACAATTTTCAATGCTTATATTTGTAAAAGAATAAAACCCACACAGAACAATGCTAAATAGGGTTTTATTTCGAATCGAAAGCAAACAGTTACATTTTAATAACAATTTAAAACCAAACAATTATGAAAAAGTATTTACTTGCAGTTTTGGCGCTTGGCGCAACAATGATGATGGCTTGTAACCCTGACGACAGCAAGGGGGGGGGTAAAGAACCGGAACCAGAAGTTAAGGCTGACTACACATTATCTACCAATGTTATGGGTGGTTTTCTCGATTTGTATGGCGATGACTACGATCTTGGCTTGAATGACTGTGTTCTTGAACTTGATGCCGTTAACCTCGACGCAGAGGGAAATCCGGTAAGTCTGGGTATTCTCTTTGTTGAGTATTTGTGCGCTCTCGACAATACCACAGGCTTGGGTTCCTTCACTTCGGCTGGTCCAGATTGGGTTACCTTCGAGAATCTCCAACCAAACACCTATTTCCCTGCCGTTGAGATGGAGGGAGAACTCTATGGTAGCGCATATATGGAGATGAATATTGCAACAGAGTCTATTACCGCAGCAGAGGGTATTGTTGATGGTACATTGACTATTTCGAATAGCGGCGACAACTATGTTGTTAAGGGTACATTAAAGACCACAAACAACAAGGTCGTAAAGGTTGATTACACCGGCGCACTCGAAGTTACTGATGAGACTGAGGAGGGCGGTGCTGCTCTATTGAGCACAAAGAAGGTTGTTCGCATCGGTAAGCCTGCATCGTCGTTCGCAAAGCTCTTGAAGAAGTAATAATTTCACAATTTACAATTTTTAAGGCGACTTTCGAGTCGCCTTTTTTTTGTAAATTTTGCATTCTGAATTTTGCATTTTGAATTCTTTTTCCTATCTTTGCCCAAAGTTTGAGTAAATGTACAAGCGTCGCAACATAGTTCAACCAATAACTCCGCAGATTTCGGAGTGCAAAGTGGCGGGAGTGTGTGCAGTGTGCAGTTAAAAAAGACCATTACACGGGTGTGTAGCGGTCTTTTTTGTTTAGAGAGTAGTGAGGAGTGAGGAGTTTAGTGAGTTTAGTGAATTTAGTGAATTTAGTGAATGTCCCTAACGACTCTATATATAATATAGGTAAGTGAGAGGAAGCGGAAAACTTTTTCCCTTGCTAGCCGTTATAAAAAACTAACAACCGTTCTTTGACCCACAACTTTATCCTGCAAAGCAGGACCAAGTCCCACATTATCAATGGGGGATTTAGGGGGTAATGTCAACACCTTCATCTAAAAACATAATGAAGGCTAACGCACCAAAGAACGATAACATAAAGAGTACAAAAAACAACAATATAAAATTTATAACATTATGTTTTTAGATGAACGAGTTTTTCAAGAGGGTTTGACCTTCGACGATGTATTGCTTATGCCGGCATACTCGGAGGTTCTCCCACGAGAGGTTAGCACCAAGAGCCGATTCTCTCGCAACATCACGCTCAACATCCCAATCGTTTCGGCTGCGATGGATACCGTAACCGAGGCTCCTATGGCTATTGCCATTGCACGAGAGGGTGGTATCGGTGTGATTCACAAGAATATGTCTATTGCCGAGCAGGCAGCGCAGGTACGTCGTGTGAAGCGTGCCGAGAACGGTATGATTGACGACCCTGTGACCATCGCTCGTGAGAACACCGTGGGCGATGCGCTCGATATGATGCGTGAGAACAAGATTGGCGGTATCCCTGTGGTAGATGAGAATCGCTACCTCGTGGGTATCGTGACCAACCGTGACCTCCGCTTCCAGAAGGATATGAGTCGCAAGATTGAGGAGGTTATGACATCGCAGAACTTGGTGACCATCACCGAGGGCGAGAATACCGATGTTGCAGAGGTGTTGCTCTCGAACAAGATTGAGAAGTTGCCCGTAGTGGATAAGGAGGGTCACCTCGTAGGACTCATCACCTACAAGGACTTGACCAAGGCACAGGACCACCCGAATGCTTGCAAGGATGCGAAGGGTCGCCTTCGTGTTGCAGCGGGTATCGGCATTACTCCTGACGCTATGGAGCGTGTTGCAGCCCTCGTAGCAGAGAGCGTGGATGCCGTAGTTCTCGACTCGGCACACGGACACTCGAAGGGCGTTGTCGGCTTGTTGAAGAAGATTAAGGAGGTGTATCCAAAGCTCGATGTAGTGGTAGGAAACATCGCTACTGCCGAGGCTGCACGCTACCTCATCGAGGCGGGCGCAGACGGCATTAAGGTGGGTATCGGCCCAGGCTCGATTTGTACCACCCGTATCATCGCAGGTGTGGGCGTTCCACAGTTGACCGCTATCTTCGATTGCGCAAAAGAGGCGCAGGGTAGTGGCGTAGGCGTTATTGCCGACGGTGGCTTGCGCTACTCGGGCGATATCGTGAAGGCGCTCTCGGCAGGTGGCACTTGCGTGATGTGTGGTTCGATGTTTGCTGGCACCGAGGAGTCGCCGGGTGAGACTATCATCTACAATGGTCGTAAGTTCAAGACCTACCGTGGTATGGGCTCTATCGATGCGATGAAGGCAGGCTCGAAGGACCGCTACTTCCAGGACGGCGAGGCTAACGCAATGAAGCTCGTACCGGAGGGTATCGTAGGTCGAGTGCCATTCAAGGGCTCGTTGGCAGAGACTGTATATCAGCTCGTTGGCGGTATCCGTGCAGGTATGGGCTACTGCGGAGCACGCTCGATTGAGGAGTTGCAGAAGGCACGCTTTGTGCGCATCACCTCGGCAGCCGTAGTGGAGAACCACCCACACGACATCACAATCACCCGTGAGACACCAAACTACTCACGAGGCGAATAAATGCAAAATGCAGAATGCAAAATGCAAAATTAAAAATTGAGAATTAAGAATTAAGAATTGAGAATTATGAAACAAGACATGATAGTTATACTGGACCTTGGTAGTCACGAGAACACTGTGGTTGCCCGAGCAATTCGTGCGCTCGGCGTATATAGCGAGATCTATCCGCACGACATCACCGCAAAGGAGTTGCAGGCATTGCCAAATGTTAAGGGTATCATCATCAATGGCGGCCCTAACCACATCATCGACGGCGTGGCTATCGATGTATTGCCAGAGATTTACGAGGCAGGTTTCCCTGTAATGGCAGCAGGTTGGGACAACGCAAAGTGCGAGGTTAAGTTGGCGCAGTTCAACGACGACTTGGAGGCTATCAAGGAGGCTGTAAAGGGCTTTGTATTCGACACTTGCAAGGCAGAGGCTAATTGGAATATGACCAACTTCGTGGCTGACCAGGTGGAGCTTATCCGCCAGCAGGTAGGCGACAAGAAGGTGTTGCTCGCACTCTCGGGTGGCGTTGATTCGTCGGTTGTGGCAGCCCTCTTGTTGAAGGCTATCGGCAACAACCTCGTTTGCGTGCATGTAAATCACGGCTTGATGCGTAAGGGCGAGTCGGAGGATGTAGTGAAGATCTTCGGTGAGCAGTTGTGCGCAAACCTCGTTTATGTCGATGCTACGGAGCGTTTCTTGACCAAGTTGGAGAATGTCGCAGACCCAGAGCAGAAGCGTAAGATTATCGGTGGCGAGTTCATCCGAGTATTCGAGGAGGAGGCACGCAAGTTGGAGGGTATCGACTTCCTCGGTCAGGGTACTATCTACCCGGATATCGTCGAGAGTGGCACCAAGACTGCCAAGATGGTTAAGTCGCACCACAATGTGGGCGGACTCCCTGAGGACTTGCAGTTCGAGTTGGTTGAGCCATTGAAGCAGCTCTTCAAAGACGAGGTGCGTGCTTGCGGTGTTGAGCTCGGCTTGCCACACTATATGGTTTATCGTCAGCCATTCCCAGGACCGGGTTTGGGTGTTCGTTGCCTTGGCGCAATCACTCGTGACCGCTTGGAGGCTGTTCGTGAGTCGGATGCAATCTTGCGTGAGGAGTTCGCAAAGGCAGGCTTGGATAAGACCGTATGGCAGTATTTCACCATCGTGCCTGACTTCAAGTCGGTAGGCGTGCGTGACAATGCTCGTTCTTACGATTGGCCTGTAATCCTTCGTGCAGTGAATACTGTGGATGCTATGACTGCCACAATCGAGCATATCGACTGGGCAATCCTCGGCAAGATCACCGACCGCATCTTGAAGGAGGTGCCAAATGTCAACCGAGTATGCTACGACCTCTCACCAAAACCAAACGCAACAATCGAGTGGGAGTAACAAAAAAAACAGCCTTCGGGCTGTTTTTTTTAGTTAGGAGTTAGGAGTTAGGAGTTAGGAGTTAGGAGTTAGGAGTTAGGAGAGAATGCAAAATGCAAAACCGACGCTGCGGAGCGAGAGCAGAGGGCAAACTTGTTTGCGCTATGCCGAGCCGCAAGGAGGAAAAGCCTGCGAAGCAGGGTTAATGCAAAATGCAAAATGCAAAATTACTTTCAGCGCACCCCTAACGACCCTAACGCCTCTAACGACTCTAATTTTCTTGCGCCCCGACCACCTTCGGAGTCCGCTAAACTAAAAACTCTCAGCGCACCCTATCAAGCAGTTGCAAACTGCGCCTCCTATAAAGGGCGTAGCCCGTCTCCTATCAAGCACCATAGGTGCGCCTCCTATAATCCTTGCGCCCCGACCACAGTCAGAGTTCCCCAAAAACACAAACAAAGCGGAATATACCGAAAGGTATATTCCGCTTTTAAGTTTGCGTTTGCCGGCGATTTTACCAGAGAGCAGGCTCCAATACGAGGGTTGCGATAACCATAGTCTCGCCAACCATTGTGAGAGCAACCTCCACATTTACAGCCTCCTCATACGACTCAGGAGTTTTGAGCACACGGAAATAGAGCGAGTTCTTACCTCTATCACCCGCTGCGGTTGAGCCCCAAGTCAACTTCTCTACATCGAAGTCGAAGCCCTGACCCATCTCTACATACTCCTTGCCCTGGCCAACAACCTCAGCTGTCCAAGCTGCGTTAGGGTCGATACGGTACTCCAAAACAGTAGGACCGAAGTGATTTGTAGTGGTTGTACCGAAGCCACTATCCTTTGCAGCAGTCCAACCATCGGCCGAAGCCCACGACCAAGCCCACTCGCCACTGTCCTCATTCTGAACATAGGTTGCAGTCTTGTTGTACGGGAAAGCTGGCACCAAAGTAGGCTCCTTCTTCTGCGCACACGATACGAGCAAAGCCGAAGCAACGATTGCTGCAAGGCTCAAAATCGAAATAAACTTTTTCATAATGTTTTTTGTGTTTTATTTAGTTAGTAATAAATTATTTCTCCTTTATATAGCGGTCGATAGCCGTTGCTGCCTTACGACCCGCACCCATAGCGAGGATCACCGTCGCAGCACCCGTCACAGCATCACCACCTGCGAATACACCCTGGCGTGAGGTTGCACCCCAATCATCCGCCACGATACATCCTCGGCGATTTGTTTCGAGAGCCTCGGTAGTCGATGCAATAAGCGGATTTGGAGATGTTCCGAGTGCCATAACCACAACATCGCACTCGATCTCGAAGTCCGAGCCTTCGACCACAACAGGCGAACGACGACCACTCTCGTCGGGCTCACCCAACTCCATCTCTACACAGTTTATAGCACGCACCCAGCCACTCTCATCGCCCAAAATGGCGGTAGGGTTGGTCAGCATCTTGAACTCGATGCCCTCCTCCTTGGCGTGATGCACCTCTTCAACACGAGCAGGCAACTCCTTCTCGCTACGGCGATATACGATTGTCGCCTCAGCGCCCAAACGCTTGGCGGTACGCACTGCATCCATTGCCACATTGCCACCACCGACAACCACAACCCTGCGACCTACATATATAGGTGTGTCGTACTCCGCATCGTAGGCGTGCATCAAATTGGCACGAGTGAGGAACTCATTTGCCGACAATACGCCGTTCAAGTTCTCGCCCTCGATGCCCATAAAGCGTGGCAGACCTGCACCAGAGCCGATAAATACAGCCTCAAAGCCCTCCTCATCGAGCAACGAATCTACGGTGATGGTGCGACCCACAACCACATCGGTCTCAATCTTAACGCCAAGAGCCTTCACGCTCTCAATCTCGGCTTTTACGATGCGCTCCTTCGGCAGACGGAACTCCGGAATACCATAGACCAAAACGCCACCAGCCTCGTGCAGAGCCTCGAAAATCGTAACCTCGTAGCCCATCTTTGCAAGGTCGCTTGCGCAAGCCAAGCCCGCAGGACCACTACCCACGATAGCCACCTTGTGACCATTCTTCTCTATCTCAACGGCAGGGCGACCATTCTCCAACTGCCAATCGCCCACGAAGCGCTCCAACTTGCCGATAGCCACCGCTTCGCCCTTGATACCGAGGATGCACGCACCCTCACACTGCGACTCCTGCGGACATACACGACCACAGATGCTTGGCAACGACGAATCTGCCGAGATAACCTCCGCAGCCTTTGCCACATTGCCCTCACGCAACTGCTCGATAAAGCGAGGTATCTGAACTCCCACAGGGCAAGCCGACACACAACGAGGGTTCTTGCAGTCGAGGCATCGTGTAGCCTCCAACTGAGCCTCCTCTACGTTGTAGCCGTAGCACACCTCCTCGAAGTTGGTTGCTCTCTGCTTTGCGTCTTGTTCCCTCACCGGAACACGAGGTATCTTATTAGCCATAAACTACTTATCCAAACCTATATTACACTTGTGACCCGCAGCACGCTCACGCTCGATAGCCAATGCTCGTTGTTCCTGTGTGCGGTACATACCTTGACGGCGCATAGCCTCGTCGAAATCGACATCGTAGGCGTTGAACTCGGGACCATCCACGCAGGTGAACTTGGTCTTACCCGCAATAGTCACACGACACGCTCCGCACATACCCGTACCATCCACCATCAAGGCGTTGAGCGATACGATGCACGGCAAGTCGAACTTCTTTGCCGTCAGCGTCACAAACTTCATCATAATCATCGGACCGATAGCAACGCACGAGTCGTACTGCTTGCCATCCTCCGTAACGAGCTTTTCGAGTAGGGTAGTCACCAAGCCGTGGAAACCCTCCGAGCCGTCATCCGTAGCGATGTAGAGGTTGGTAGCCACCTTGCGCATCTCCTCGGCATAGATAAGCAAATCTTTCGACTTTGCTCCGACAATCACATCGACCTCTACGCCACGCTCCGTGAGCCACTTAACCTGCGGATAGACAGGTGCAGCACCAACGCCACCACCTACGAAGATAAACTTGCGCTTACGCAACTCCTCGATATCCTCCTTCACAAAGTCGGATGGGCGACCGAGCGGACCAGCCACATCTGCGAGGTATTCGCCCTCGCCCTTTGCCACAATCTTGCGTGTCGAAACACCCAACGCCTGGGTCACAAGGGTTACTGTTCCCTCCTGCTCGTCGTAGTCGGCAATAGTGAGAGGCGTGCGCTCACCCTTCTCGTCGGCACGCACAATCACAAACTGACCCGGCTTTGCCGAGTGGGCAATGCGTGGTGCCTTGACACGAGTCAAGAATATATTCTCTGCGAGTTCTCTTCTCTCTACTACCTCGAACATCTCTGCTATCTTTTTTATCGCTACCTCTCCACAATTGCCGAGACCCTAATGGTCATAACAGGCATCTTCGGGTCGTTGCTCACTATGCGCAACCTCTCGACCACAGCCCCAAACGGCAACTGCGAGGGATAAATCTCAACCTTAATCTTTCGTCTGCCTCCTGCCTCAATCGTGCTATTGCCCTCTAAATCAGCAGAAAAGCCCTCATCCGAAACCTCTAATTTCCTTATTTCAATCGCCCTGTCGCCCTCGTTTCGCACCTCAATCGTATGCGCCAACTTCGCAACATTGCACTTTACAGCCCCAAATTTAATAAAATTTTCGGACATAGCAATCATTTGCGAGCGATTATTTGCATTTTCCTCACGACAATCTATCGCAAGTCCGTTTAGAATAAACGGGTATTTTGCCTTTACGCCATCCACCACCAACCAGACAGAGCGGGAAACCGAGCCATAAATTTCGCTCTTTTCGGGCAACAGACAGGAGAAATTTATCGTCATCTCCTCGCCCGCACCCAAACGCTCAGGAAGGTAGAATTCCAACTCCGAATATGGATTTTCGATAGCCAGCGACACCGCCTTATCCGAACCATTGTAGAGCTCGAAGGTCGATTGCTTCGCCTTGCCGTGTTCGAGGTAGCCAAACGAGTGGGCATTGGTCGCTGCACGCACGCCACCTCCCATAATAATAGGGTATTGCTCCTCGATTGTCTTTTTGCGAGGAGTAACCCGACCTGTAATGAGCAGCGGCTCCTTCAATGCGCCATCTGCCGTTACAAGAGTCACTTTGCGGGCAAACATACCCGGGTAGTTCATCGGGTCAAACACCACCTTTACGGTCGTCGTGCTATCGGGCATTATGGGTTTGCGAGAGAACTCCGCCTTCGTACAACCGCACGAAGCGTAAGCCGACACAATAACCACAGGCTTAGCCGAGTCGTTGCGAAGGGTGAAAATATGCTCAACCTTGCCACCATCCTCGGCAATCTCACCAAAATCGTGAGAATTTTTCAAAAATTTTATTTGTGCGCCCAAGACACCATAAATCAGTGTAAATAAGGCAGTAACGATTATTATTCTCGAATTTTTCATTGGTGCAAAGATAATTTTTTTAATTTTTTTCTCCAAAAGTTTTGGTAGAATAAAATATTTGCCATATATTTGCACTCGCAAAACGGAAATAACCGCATTTGCAAGGTTCTAAAAACACGCCTGAATAGCTCAGTCGGTTAGAGCACATGACTGTTAATCATGGGGTCCTAGGTTCAAGTCCTTGTTCAGGCGCTATTGCGCAAGGGTTGCAAAAAGAGATTTTTCAACGAGGTGTCACAAAGGTGGCAAACGAGTAAATAGAGTTGGTGTGGATAGCGGCTCTGTTGAAGCAGAAAGATTGGCAGTCCCGAGCCTTTCAGAAAGGGAGTTTAGCTCAGCTGGTTTAGAGCATCTGCCTTACAAGCAGAGGGTCGGCGGTTCGAATCCGTCAACTCCCACAAAATCAAGACGACTTTTTCAAGTCGTCTTTTTTTTGTGTTCGTTGACGGATTCGTTCAGCTTGTTGCGCCTCGGCAGACTTGTCTGCGCAGTGGTGCTATTGTAGCGTAGGTGTATTGCTATGCAATAGTAAGCCTTGTGTGTATAGTCAAAAAAGTAAATGAATTTCCTTTTTCGCCTATCCACCCAACGCTTGCAACTCCGTTGCCCACCTCCGCTCCAATAC
>JAFVVS010000037.1 GCA_017502025.1 Alistipes sp.
AATTCATAATGCAAAATTAAAAATCAGTTTTCCGTTTTCCGCTTTCCGTTTTCCGCTTTCCGCTTTCCGTTTTCCGTTTTCCGCTTTCCGCTTTCCGTTTTCCGTTTTCCGTTATTATCCCTAACTTCAAAATCGTCAATGATAAGACTGTTTTTGTGAAATTATCTCTGCCAAACTCTCGCAACAAGCATCAATGTTTCCAGCTCCAAAAGACACTACCACATCTGTATCCATCTCGCCAATAGTTTGTGCCAACACCTCTCGCTCGACAATGCGACAAGGTTTTACGACAAGGTTTGCGATAATCTCGGTGGTGATGCCCTCGATAGGCAACTCACGAGCCGGATATATCGGCAAGAGTACAACCTCGTCAGCCTCGTTCAGCGCCTCGGCAAACTCCTCGTACAAATCACGGGTACGGGTGTAGAGGTGCGGCTGGAAGATAGCCGTAACCTTGCGAGAAGGGAACATCTGCTTAACCGAAGTAATGGTTGCCGCCAACTCCCTCGGATGGTGAGCGTAGTCGTCCATATAGACCGCACTCGGTGTATTCACATAGAACTCGAAGCGACGCTTCACACCCGAGAACTCTCGCAATGCCTTGCGCAGAGCATTGTGGTCTTTCAAATCACGCTCCACCGACCAGAGCAGTGCCACCGCTGCTACCGAGTTCTCGATATTCACCCAACCAGGAATGCCGAGCGTGCAACCCTCGACAACGCCCGTAGGGGTTACGATGTCGTAGCGATAGTATCCACCCTCCAACAACTCCACATTGCGGGCATAGAAGTCGCACTCCTCGTTGTAGGAGTAGTGATAGACCGAAATTTTATCGTTCGTAACGGCTACATCCACACCCTTCTTCATAATGAGCACACCACCCTCCTTTATCTGCGAGATAAACTGCGAGAATGCCTCCTTGACCTTCTCGTGGGTGCCATAGATGTCGAGGTGGTCGGCATCTGCCGAAGTTACTACCGCCGCATCGGGGTAGAGTTGCAAGAACGAGCGGTCGAACTCATCCGCCTCAACCACAAACCTATCGCCCTCGCCCAACACCAAATTCGAGCCGAAATTCTTCGATATTCCGCCCAAGAATGCCGAGCCCTCGCCCGAAACTGCCGAGTTGAGCCAAGCGGTCAAAGTCGAGGTCGAGGTCTTGCCGTGCGTACCCGACACCGCCATCACATACTTGCCCTGCGAGAGCAAGCCAAGCACCTGCGAACGCTTCTTAATCTCGAAGCCCTCGGCACGGAACATCGCCTGCTCCGAGTGGTCGGCAGGGATTGCGGGGGTGTAGATTACCACCGTCTTATCCTTGTCGAGAAACGCCTCGGGGATGAGCTTCACATCATCCTCGTAGTGCACCGCTGCACCCTCAGCCTCCAAACGGCGTGTCAAATCGGTTGCTGTGCGGTCGTAGCCTGCCACCTTCCAACCTTCGTGGAGGAAGTAGCGAGCCAATGCGCTCATTCCGATACCTCCGATACCCAAGAAATAAACCCTATCTTTTGCCATTTTGGTCTATGCCTTAATCTGTTTTACAATCTCATCTGCTACACGCTCCGCAGCATCGGGAGTAGCCAACTTTGCAATATTCTTCGACAACTTCGCCAACAACGCCTCGTCTGCCACCATCTTCAATGCGGTAGCAACTCCGCATTCGGTAGCCTCGGCATCGCTCACCATCATCGCTGCACCCTTATCAACCAACGCCATAGCATTCTTGGTCTGGTGGTCCTCCGCCACATTTGGCGACGGCACAAAGAGCGTAGGTTTCTTCGCCAAGCACAACTCCGACACCGTACAAGCGCCACTGCGAGAGATTACCACATCGGCAATCTCGTAGGCGTAGTCCATACGGTCGATAAACGGCACGAGCGAGATGTTCTTGGTCGGATAGTGGGCAAAGAACTCTCGCATCTCCTTCTCGTAGAAGCGACCTGTCTGCCAGATAACCTGAACAGGAGCCTCACCACCGAGGGTCACGATCCACGACTTCATCATATTGTTCAAGGTGCGTGTTCCGAGCGAGCCACCCACAACCAAGAGTGTTGGTAAGCCCTCCTTCAAGCCGTAGTGAGCAAACGCCTCGTTGCGGTCGATTGCCTTATTGCCGAAGGCACTACGCAGCGGATTGCCCGTAAGCACAATCTTCTCCTTATCGAAGAATCGCTCCATACCCTCGTATGCCACGCAGATGCGCTTGGCACGACCACCGACAATCTTATTCACAAGTCCGGCGTATGAGTTCTGCTCCTGAATAATGGTCGGGATGCCCATCATCTGCGCCACAAAGACTATCGGTGCGCTGGCGTATCCGCCAAAACCTGCCACTACATCGGGCTTGAACTCCTTGATGATGTGGCGAGCCTGATTTAGGCTGCGCAACACATAGTACGGCAAGGCAAAGTTCTTCAAAGTAAGACGGCGTTGCAGACCTGCAATGGTCAAGCCCTTGATATTGTAGCCCAAGTTTGGGATAAGTGTCATCTCCATCTTACCCTCGGCACCCACAAAGAGGATTTCGACCTCCTCGCCAAAGCGTCGCTTCAACGCCTCGGCAACTGAAACTGCCGGGTAGATATGACCTCCGGTACCACCACCGGAAAGGATAATTCTCTTCATTTCTGCTGTTCTTTTGGTGGAACACTCCTAATTAAGGACAAAAGTAGCGATAATTCTGCTAACTACAAAAGAAAAGCGCAGTGAAATTAATAATTTCACTACGCCTTTCAAAATTTTGTGCTTTTTCGCTACTTCAAATTCGCATTCAAAAGCACCGCTATTCGATATGCCGCACGAGCAAGGCAAGACATATGCAATGGTTCGAGGTCTTGAATTGTGGCGTGGATAAAGCGACCACCCTCCTTCTCCAATCTATCGTAGACACCTTTGGTGTAGGTTCCGATATCGGTAGCCCAATCTTGGAGAGTTCCGGCAGAGAAATCAGCCTTCTTATCGCCATACATACAGACAATATCCTCCGACCACATCTGTGGCGAATAGACATTATTTCCGTGGAAAGTTTGGTAGCGATTAGTCCAAAGTTTCTTCCACGAATGCTTGAACCAACGAATTGGTCGATTGGCCACCGAGCACTGCGAAATGTCGAGCTGGAATTCGGTACCCGACTGCGGAATGCCCTCGATAAATACATTCGAGAGGTTGTGCATATCGACCATCAAATTCAGTACAGTATGAATAGCAAAACTAACGGTCTCCTTATCGTGATTTTCGTGGTTGCGAATAACCTCCAACGCCTTCTCTATCTGCACGATAGCATCATTCTCATCTTTTGGGGCGTGTTGCAGATTTTTGTCGAGATAGAGCGAATGCCAACCCTCCGATTCGAGGTGGCGACCATTGCGACGATGCCACGAAAGGTGGTTGGATGCTCGGGTAATATCCTTGCCCACATACTTTGCCACCAACGCACTCGTTTCGGGTGTAAAATTCTGCGCAGCCACCAAATATACCGCCTTGTCGTAGTTTGCCGACCAGGCACTTGCCGAGAGTGTTGTTGCTACGAACAACACCGCCAATATAATCTTCTTCATAACGCCTTACTCCTTGAAAATTTCGGTTAATACTCCTGCCAAACGATATGCCGCACGCTGCACCTGCTTATCAACGATAGCATGCACGGTGGCAACATCCTCGCTACTCATCTTTGCTCGGTCTGTTCCTGCGGGCATTGCGTAGAAGCAATGTTTGCGCCATACATCGGCAGTCTCCTGTGTCCAATCGTAGGCAGTACCTTTTTGTATCTTCTTCGCCTGCTTTGGCGAGAGCTTATGCATATGCTCGAAGTGCTTTTCGGCACGCCAATTACGACGCTTGAAGGCTATGGCTCCATCCCAGAAACCGTGGCTACTCAACTTCTTGCCATTGTGCTGCAAATTGTAGTGGAACTGCGGATGTTCCTTCTTATCCCAGCGCACATGCACAGGGCAATGGTGGTCGCCAACCATATGAATAAGATACTGCAAGTTGATCTTCACCAACGAGTCGGGCATAGTCTTGTATGCACCATTCGCCATCTCCTTGCGGATACGCTCGATGTGGTATGCACCTGTGGTCGGGCTGCCCACAACCACTTTGTATTTAGCATCGATATTGGTGCTGTGCCACTTGTCGCAAACGGTATATGGCTCGATCGAACGAGCCTGATCCATCCAAGTTGCATAGAACGGAATAGAGGCTTTGAGGTAGTGGCGACACTTCGCCTTAACTTCGGGGTCCAACAAGCGTTCAGCATTGTAGGCGATTACCGCATGTCCGACGTTCTCCCACGCCAAAGCTCTGCCACCGATGAACAATGCAACGGCAACGAGAGCAATTTTTAAGATTTTGGTTTTCATTATTTCAGGTTTTAGCTGGTTATTTCACAACACTATTCATAATTGCAGCCAAGCGATATCCCGCACGAGCAACCATCTCCAAATGGAGCTCTTCGAGGTTGAGTCGAGGCTCATTGCGCATAAGCATACCAGGCTTCACCCACTCGTACAGAGGTTTTGCTCGTGTGCCCACTTCGTGCGCCCAATCACGCACCGAGCCCTGCATCGCCTGCTCACGAATACGACCAAAACGGAGGTCGAGATCGTAGGCATAATAGTTCGACGACCAGCCCTGATGCCAGAAGCAGAAGTCCCTATTCCACATCTTGTACCAAGTGAGTTTGCCTCGGGTTTCGTACTTATCTCGCTTATCGGGACTCGGACCCTCCCTGTTGCCAGACCAGGTGAATTCGAAGTCGTGTTGCGAATGCTCCACGCCCTCGATTGCGATGGTCGAAATGGTGTGCAACTCGATAAGCAGACGACGGAGATTTTCGAACGCCACAAACTGCTCCTCTTCGCTGTAATTTGCGCTATTTTTGAGCACCTCCACAGCCCTCTCGATACGCACCACAACATCCCCCTCATCGGTGGTTGCAGAGCGCAAATCGGCATCGAGCGACGCCCTCGTCGACTTATCCGCAACCCACTTATAATCAACTGTTTCACGCAACTTCACAAGGCGATTATACTCGGCACGAGCCTGCTCGGTCATATACTTTTTGGCAATGACATACGAAGCTCCATTAACTATGCCTGTCCACGCCTTTGCCGAGAAGATTATCGCCACGAAAGCGATAGCTAAAATTACTCTTTTCATAACTCTGCCCTCCTACTCTTTGAAAATATCGTTTATGATATATGCCAAGCGATAGGCACCTTTGAGAATCATCTCGTCGGATAGCTCGTGAATCTGCGCCACCTGCTCCTTCGACAACTTGGTAACCTCGATGCCCGCAGGGGTAATATCATAGACACGATTAGCCTGTTTTACAGCATCTTGCGCCCACTTTGTAGGAGTGCCCTTTTGGTACTTCTTTGCCAATTTTGGCGAGATAACATCCACCTCCTTGGCATATCGCTCCATAGTCCATTTCGTGCGTTTGAGGCCTGGCGAACGATCCCAGAAGGTGTGCAACGAGAACTTCTTGCCCTTCTGCTTCACGGCGTAGCGACGCTCCGCCGTATGGGTCGATTTGGTACGGAAGAAGGTGTGCACCGGACAGTGGTAGTCGGGCACCATATGAATCAGAAAGATAAGATTTTGACGCACAAGCGAATCGGGAAGATTTTTGTAATCCTTCATCTCTCGCCAGATGCGCTCGGTCTGGTAGTATGCCGACTTGGTGCGTGGTACTTCGAGTTTCCACTTACCATTCTCGACATAGTTCGTATGCCACTCTGTTGTCTCCTTATATGGGTCGATATAACGCCACTGATCCATCCACGAGGCGTAGAAGACAAACGAATGTTGGAGGTAGTGCTCGCACTTTGCCTTTGCCTCGGGGGTGAGGTGTTGCTCGGCAATATATGCGGCACACGAATGGCCAAAGCCATTCCACGCCTTTGCGCTTCCCACAGCGAGAAGCGCAAAGAGCGAAAGGGTTATTGTTAGAATTTTGTTTCTCATTTTTTTATTTAAGATTTTCGTTCAGCAACACCGCAATACGGAACGCTGCACGAGCAAGGCAGCTCATATGGAACTCTTCGTATTTTTGGATGGTTGGGTGGAGAAAATTACCATTTCCAGCCTCCAAAACGCCATAGATATCCTTGGTATAGGTGCCGATATCGAGAGTCCAATCCTTCAAAGTGCCCTTCGAGAACTCCTCCTTCTTGTTGCCGTGCATAATCACGATATCCTTTGCCCACATCTGTGGCGAGTAGGCTCCGTGATAGGTAACATAGCGATGTGTCCAGAGCGACTTCCAAGAATATGGGGTAATAGTCGCCTTTTTGCCGTTTGCCGTACCCTTCGATGTGCCCACCTTGAAATCGTCGAGGTGCGAGAGCAGAATATCCTCGATAACCACATTCGAGAGGTTGTGCATATCTACGATAAGGTTCATCACAGTATGAACTGCAAAGCTTACCACTGCATCGTCGTGATCCTTGCGATTGCGGATAATCTCCAACGCCTTCTCGACCTGAACATAAGCGTCGTTCTCATCCTTTGCAGCAGGTTGCAACGAGGCGTCGAGGTGGAGTTTGTGCCAACCGGCCGATTCGAGATGACGGCCATTCTTACGATGCCAAGCGAGGTGGTTTGATGCCTTGGCAACATCCTCATTTACATAGTATTGCACCAAGCGAAGAGTCTTGGGGTTATAGTTCTGTGCAGCCACCAAATAGACCGCCTTATCGTAGGCTGTATTCCACGCCTTTACCGAGAATGTTGCAGCGAGAAGCAACGCTGCCAATATAATCTTTTTCATAACTATTTCTTACCCGTTTTATACTCTTTATCCTCAAAAATATCGTTCAAAACACCCGCCAAGCGATATGCCGCATAGAGCATCTGCTTGTCGACAATTTGATGTACGGTCTCGACCGTCTCCTTGCTCAACTTTGTAACCTCGGTATCCTTTGGTATTACGGTAAAGCAGTAGCGAGAAACATCGGCAGTCTCCTGTGTCCAGTCGTAGCCCGAGCCCTTCTGCACCTTCTTAGCCTTGCCCTTTGGCAATACGCCCATCACCTCGCTATACTTCTCGCAAGTCCAACCCTTACGCTTTAAGCCTGGTGAGCCATCCCAGAAGCCGTGATAGCGATACTTCTTACCCTTTCTTTTAAGGTTATAAGAGAATGTCGGGTGCTCCTTACTGTTCCAGCGCACATGCACAGGGCAGTGGTGGTCGCCAATCATATGGATAAGGTATTGCAAGTTAATCTTCACCAACGAATCAGGCATTGTCTTGTAGGCACCGCCCGCCATCTCCTTGCGGATACGCTCGATATGGTAAGCACCTGTTGTAGGTTTGCCAACAACAACCTTATACTTGGCATCGATATTGGTACTGTGCCACAAGTCGCATTCTGTATAGCCCTCAATCGAGCGATACTGATCCATCCACGATGCGTGGTAAGCGAGTGAGGCGTGAAGGTAGTGGTAGCACTTCTCTCTAACCTCGGGTTTGAGGAGCTCCTCCGCCTTGTGGGCAATGACTGCGTGACCGACATTCGCCCACGCAAATGCTCGCTCGGTAACAAACATTGTCGCCACCACTACGAGCAAAGATTTCAAAAAAGTTCTATTCATAATAGGTCTGTTTTAAGTTTTCTTATTTGGTTGCTTCGTTCATCAGAGCCGCAATACGATATGCCGCACGAGCAACACCCGCATAGAAACGCTCCTCTTCCTCGGCGTGAGCCTGACGAGAGAGCTGGCAATAAGGCATAGCCCACTCGTAGAGCGGCTTGGCGAGCTTACCCATATCGGTAGCCCAATCACGGATTGAACCTGCCATATACTGCTCCTTGTAGCGACCGTGGCACACCTTCAAGTCACGAACATGCATCTCTGCCGACCAAGCCGAGTGGAACACCGAGAAGCCATACGACCACAGGTGCTTCCACTTGCGATTCTTGAACTTCTCTCTCTTGCCGTAGCCACCCATCGAGTGCTGATATTCGAAATCCTCCTTCGAGTATGGGAACTCTTCGAGATAGACATTGCCGATGTTGTGCATCTCAATAGTCAGCTCGATAATCTTGCGGATAGCCAACTCCACCTCCTCGTTATCCTTCGAGGCACGGTTTTTAACCACCTCAACAGCCTTTTCGAGCTGTGCGATAGCGTTGTTGTCGTCTGCCACTACGGGCTTCAAATTCATATCGAGCGATATTGTACGCCACGATGCCGACTCGGTAAGATTACCCTTCTTGCGAGCCTGCTCGAAGGTCTGCACCTGCTTGCGGATATCCTCGCCCAAGTACTTCTTTATCTCTGCCTGTGCCACAGGGGTCATATTCTCGAATGCCAAAAGCAATGCAGCCTGGTCGTAGACCCAATTCCACGCCTGTGCCGACTTAACGCCCAAAATAAGGGCAAGTGCAATAAATATCTTCTTCATAGTGTTATCCTCCCCTTATTTAGTCTTGAAAATCTGATTCATTACGAATGCCAAACGATAACCCGCCTTTACAGCCTCCTCGTCGCAGATACGACGCATCTCCTCACGGGTCTTCTTCGAATACTTCTGCTTGTTCGAGCCCTTTGGAGTGAGTTCGAAGGTCTGCTCAGCGTGTGGCAACGAGGTTACAGCCCACTTGTAAGGGGTACCCTTGCAGATCTTCTTAATCTCCTTTGGCGAGAGGGTTGCCATCTTGGTTGCGTAGTAGTCGGCAGTCCATCGCTTGCGACCATACTGGATAGCATCTGTATCCCACACCTTGTGGAACGACTCCTTGCCACCCTTGTTGTTGGTGAGGTGGTAGTAGTACTGCGGATGCGACTTCTTTGGCCAAACATTGTGACCCGGGCAGTGCATATCTGCCACCAAGTGGATGAGATACAACAAATTGAGGCGTACCTCCTCCTTCGGCATATTCTTGTAGTTTTTCATCAGCTTCTGAATACGCATAACCTGATAAGCGGCGCACTTCTCGTTTGTCAAATCTACCGCACCGCTCTCGTCCATCCAGTTGCTGTGCCACTTGCCCGATGGGCGGTATGGGTCGGTATAGCGGTACTGATCCATCCAAATTGCATAGAATGGCAACGAGTGATTGAGGTAGTGGTGAATCTGCTCACGAGCATCATCGGTGAGGTTGCGCTCGGCAATCTCGCAAATGGCAGAGTGTGCAAAGCCACCCCACGCCATTGCGCTATTTACGGTAAATGCCGCAAATGCTACGATTAGAATAAGTAGTTTTTTCATTATTTACATTGGTTTTAATTTGTGAATTTCGCCTATTTTGCCAACTCTTCGAGCATTACGCTCAAACGATAGCCCAACTTTGCCATCATCTCGAAGTGTAAGTCCTTCAAGTCGTTACGCTGAATACGAGGCATCTCGTACTCGGGATTTACAAACTTATAAATCTCGCTTGCGGTCTTTCCGCAATCTGCTGCCCAATCGTACAACGAGCCTGCGGCATACTGCTTCGCCTTGTCGCCGTGCGCATACTCGTAGTCGTTAGCCCACATTGCGCCTGTCATACCGTTGTGCCAAGCGTCGTAGATAGACCAAAAGCGTGACCAAGTTACAGGGTGCTTGCGCTTATTATACTTCGGTGTATCGCCACTGTAGCAGATAAGCTTGAAATCCTGCATCGAGTGTGGATAGCTCTCCAAGCGGATGTGACCGATGGTGTGCATATCGCTCATCAGATTGATAATCGTGCGCAAAGCATTCACGACCTCCTGACGCTCTCTGCCCTCTCTATCCTTGACGATTGCCATATTCTTCTCGATAGTCGAGATAAGGCTCTCGCCTTCGAGCTGCATAGGGCGCAACTCCTTGTCGAGGTAGAGGAAGTGGATATCCGTAGAGTGGGTTGCCTGCTTCTTCTTTTCGAGGTTATAGAGGAACTGCACATCCTCGTAGAAACTCTTACCAAGGAAACTCTTAACAAACGCCTTACCATCCTCCGAGAGGTTGCGCTCGGCGAGAATCATCGAGCCCTCATATACTCTTCGCTCCCAATTATTCACCTGTGCCGAAGCAGAGAGAGCCATCACTGCCAAAACGGCTGATATTACAAACTTTTTCATATTTAGTTCTATTTTCTACTATTTTACGACCTCGTTCAACAATACAGCCAAGCGATAGCCACAACGGGTCATCATCTCGTAGTTCAAATCCTCCAACTCGTTGCGCTCACGACGAGTCATCACATAGTTTGGATTGATACGGCTATACAACCAAGCAGCCTTCTCGCCAATCTGTGCAGCCCAATCGTGTAATGAGCCCTTCGACAACTCCTCACGCTGTGCTCCAAGGCACAACTCCATATCCTCGGCCCACAAGTCGCCCGAGAAACCTCCGTGCCAATGGGTATAGATGTCCCAGAAACGCTGCCATTTGTAAGGAGCAGTGGTCTTGCGCTTGCCATAATCTCCTCCATAACAGGTAAATGTAAAGTTAGCCTGCGACTGTGGCACACCCTCGATACGGACATAGCCAAAGTTGTGCATATCGCACATAAGGTTGATGAGGGTACGCAACGCCTTTCGAACCTCGGCAGTGCCATACGAGTCACGAGCACGCACAACCGCCAACGACTGCTCGATACCCTTCAAAGCATCCTCGCCCTCAACACCTGCCGACTTGAAGTCTGCCGTGAGGTGCAAGAATCGCAACTCCTTCGAGTGAGTTGCTTGCTTCTTGGCTTCGAGATTTCGCAAATAGAATACATCGTCGGCATAGCTCTCGCCGAGATACTTCTCGACCATCGACTTAGCCTCGGGCGAAAGGTGCTTCTTTGCCAACAAAAATACGCCCTCATCTGGTCGCTTCTCCCACGCACTCGCCATCGAAACTGTCATTGCAAGTGCCAACATCAAAAATATCTTTTTCATACTCTCTCCTCCTCTATTATTTGTTGAAAATCTCGTTGAGAACATACGCCAAGCGATATGCCGCCTTCATAGCCATCTCGTCGGCCAAAGCCAACACATCGGCCTTCTCCTCGGTGGTCAATTTGGCAATATCCTTACCTGCCGGTGTGATAGCATAGGCACGATGAGCCTGCTTTACGATATCTCGGCCCCAATACTCGAAGTTACCCTTCTTGACAATCTTCTTCTGCTGCTTTGGTGTGATATTATCCACCACCTCGGCATATTTCTCATATGACCAGCCCTTGCGCTGGAATGCTGGTGAGCCATCCCAGAAGCCGTGCATCTTGTAAGGCTTACCTTTACGCTTTAACGAGTAGCGATACTCCGGAAAATCGCTCTTCGAAAAGCCTACATGCACAGGGCAGTGCATATCGGGTACCGAATGGATAAGAATAAGCAAGTGATGACGCACCAACGAGTCGGGCAGATTCTTATAGTTGCCATTGCCCATCTCCTTCATAATCTTGTAAAGCTGTCCCATAGACTTACCTTCACCCTTCTCCCAATTGACCTGACCATCGGCAGTTGCCGAGAAGCCGTGCCAATTATTTGTTGGGTGAAACGGAGGTACTGCACGCCAATGATCCATCCACGATGCGTAGTATGGCAAGGTGTGTTTGAGGTAGCGACGACACTCCTCTTTTGCCTTTGGTGTGAGGTGCTGCTCGGCAACATAGGCAATCGCTCCGTGGCCGAATGTTCCCCACGCCTTTGCGCTCTGTATGCTCATTGTAGCAACAAAGGCGAGTAGTAAAATTGAAAGGTTCTTTCTCATAATAGTTCTGTTTATTTTGTTTGTTATTTGAATATATCATTCAGAAGTGCTGCCAAGCGATATGCAGCCTTTGCCATACAGCGGTTATGCACGGTCTCCTGACGCTCTGTCATCTGCACCGGCACAACAGCCCCCGGCTGGAAGGTTTCGAGCGCACGAACTACATCCTCGCCAACATTCTCCACCCAGAAGCGAGGAGTACCCTTCTCGTACTCAGCCTTCTTCTCGTTGGCGAAGAGGTCGATATCGTCGCCATAGTATTGCGGAGTAAAGAAGCTATAACGACCTGCAAATCTGCTCTCCCAGAGTCTGTACCAACTTGCATCGAAGGTTTTGCTGCAATAGAAGCCCTTACCCTCGGCAGTCAGTTCGTTCCAACTCTTGTAGTTGAAGCCCTTGGTTGCCTCGTTGCCCTCGATGTAGATATGCGAGATGCAGTGCAAGTCGCCCACAAGGTGAATTACGGTGCGAAGTGAAGCCTGAACCAACGAGTCACTCTGGTTTGCTCGGTCACGCAACACGGCAATCGCCTTTTCGAGCTCCACCACGCCGTCGTTCGCAGCCGTAGTGGTCGATTTACCGTTGGCATCGAGTGTGGTGGTGTGCCACCCATTGGTATGTGCCAAGCCCGGCTTCTTGCGCAGAGTATTCAGCCAAGTTGAAGTTCTAATCATATCGCTCTTCAAGATAGCCTTAACCTCCGCTTTGGCGTTGTCGGTCATATATTTATCTGCCAATGAGGCGATAGCCTGATGTCCGAAGTTGTTGAATGCCAACGCACTATTTGCAATCAGAGCCAATGCAAATGCTAATATCGAAATCTTTTTCATACTCTTTCCTCCTCCGTTATTTGCTGAAAATTTTGTTGAGTGTTGCCGCCAAGCGGTAGCCGGCAAATGCCAACTGTTCGTGCAAGGTCTCGTCTATCTGCTTGCGTTGCTCCTTGCTCAACTTCGTAAATTCGGCACCCTTGTCCCAATACTCATAGGTTTTGAGGATGCTGTGTCCATTCTGCACACTCCACTTATAGGCATCGCCCTTGCAAATCTTCTTTATCTCTTTCGGAGTGTAGGTATCATACGCCTTAACAAAGCGGTCTGCCTTCCACTTCGGATGCATATACTGCGGTGATCTATCCCAGAATGAGTGGCGACTGACCTTCTTGCCCTTTACGTAGATGGAGTGACCTCGCAGACCAAAATCTTTGGTATGTACGGCATGGCTCGGGCAGTGCATATCGCCAACCATATGGATGAGGAGTTTCAGATTTACGGCAACCAGCGAGTCGGACATATTCTTGTACTTGCCCTTGCTCATCTCCTTGGTGATGCGTGCAACCTGATATGCTGCGTCACGGGTTTTATCGCCCTTGTAGCCGATAACATCGAACTCCTTATTCACATAGCTCGAATGCCAATAGCTAATCTCCTTGAACGGGTCGCTATGACGCCAATAGTCCTGCCAGCTCGAGTAGTGCGGGAGGTTGTGTTTGAGATAGTGTTCGCACTTCTCCTTCGCCTCGGGCGTAAGGTGTTTTTCGGCAATATATGCGGAGATGTGGTGTCCCCACAAGCTCCACGCCATTGCGCTCTGCGACACTGCGAGTGCCACAAGCAAAACGATTAGATTGCGTAAAGTTTTCATAGTAGTATCGGGTTATTTTAATATTTTGTTCAACAATATTGCGAGGTGGAACGACGCATCGTACAGGCTGGCATCGTTCAGATACTCCAACCTTGCAACCTCCGCATTCTCTACGACTGCATTGGGTTGCAATGTGCCGAGTGCCACGAAAGCACGCTTGGCACTCTGTTCTGCCCATTTGCGAGGTGCGACAGACACTTTGCGATACTCCTTGGCTCTGCCCTTGGTTGCTATCCGCCAATCGTAGAGATACATCTCGGCAGAGAATGCACCGTGACCGTGGCTTGTGTGATACTCCTTGTGCCACACCCTCTGCCAATTCGTCTTCTTCTTTGCATAGTAGCGGAAGCCTATCTGCATTGAGTTGTGGCAAAAAATCGCAAAGTTCTTTTCGAGGTGCTTATCGATGAGGATATTTGCCAAGCAGTGAATATCTACCGTCATCTCTATCGCCGTAAGCAATGCACTCTTGCGCTCCTCGGCTGTTGCCGACTCGCTTTCGAGGGTGGCAATCGCCTTTTCGAGCAGCACTACGGCATCTTTTTCGTCGGTTGTAACCGACTTACCACTCTCGTCGAGGCGGGTTTTACTCTTGCCCTCATTCACAAACTCCACCGACGAGAGAGGTGCGCCCAACAACTGCTCCACCCCACTCTTCGCTCTCTTCGAGAGGTGCTCCTCGGCAAACATCACCACCGCTCTATTCACCTCCGAGGTCCAAGCCATTGCATCCGTGACAACGAGTGCAAAAAGCGCAACTGCAATATATCTCAAACTCTTCATAATCCCCTCCTACTTAAAAATTCGGTTCATAACCTCTGCCAAGCGATAGCCCGCCTCGACCATAAGACGGTCGGCAATCTCCTTTATACGGGTCTTATTCTGCTCGGGCAGATCCTTATAGTCGATTGTTGGCGAGAGCAGAGTGTAACACTCACGGAATGTCGGCTCGGCAGCCCGAACCCAACTCTCCATATCGCCCTTGCACAGCTCCTCAATCTCCGCCTTGGTCAATCGGCGATACCCATCGTAGAATTGGTCTGCCGTCTTACCCTTATGAAAGCGTGGGAATGCCTTGTCGAAGTAGCCGTGAAAGCGCATATCCTTGCCATTCTCCTTAAACTCGAACTGCTTTTGACCATCGTAGAAGACATGACCCGGGCAGTGCATATCGCCAACCATATGGATAATGCACTTCAAATTCACAGCAACTGCCGAGTCGGTCATATTGCGATAATCCTTCAATGCGGTGAGCATCTGCTCCATACGGGCAACGCCATGCTCGTCGGGAGTGAGCGGAGCACGGAAAATTGAGATATCGCCCACCAACTCGCCAGGGATAAGTTTGCCATCCTTCACCCCTACGGCGTGCCAACGAGCCGTGTGGTGATACTCCTCCGAGTAGCGCCACCTGTCGAGCCACGAAGCGTAGTAGGCCAACGAGTGTCCGAGGTAGTGGCTACACATCTTGCGAGCCTTTGGAGTGAGATTTTGATCGGCTATATGGCCAATAACTGCGTGGCCGGCACTATTCCAGCCATAGGCGCTCGTCACCGAGAAGAGCGCAACAAATAGCGATACGAGGGTTAATAGTCTGCGTTTCATAGTTACTCTTTGTTTTTCGTATCTATGCATATTGTTACAGGTCCGTCATTCACGAGCGACACCTTCATATCGGCACCGAACTCGCCGTGCTCGACCTCTGTACCAAGCACTGCCGAGAGTGTTGCGAGGAACTTCTCGTACATTGGGCGTGCGATAGGCTCACCTGCCGAGCGGATATAGGATGGGCGATTGCCCTTCTTGGTCGAGGCAAAGAGGGTAAATTGGCTAATCACAATAGCACGACCTCCTGCCTGCTGGATATCGAGATTCATCACGCCATTCTCGTCGTCGAAGATGCGCAAACGAGAGATTTTACCGCACAACCAATCGATATCCTCCTGCGTATCCGCCTCCTCAATGCCGAGCAAAATCGCCAAGCCCTTGCCTATTTCGCCAATTATCTTTCCCTCAACCTCAACGCTGCAACGCTGAGCTCTCTGTATTACAACACGCATAGGCTATAAAATTCAAAATGCAAAATGCAGAATGCAAAATTCTAAATGCAAAATTCTAAATTAGTTTTTCTTTTTTCCTTCATTCAAAATCGTCGATGGTGGTGGAAATTTTGTGCGTTGCGCAGCGCCGGAAAGCGGAGCATACTTGGGCATATGTGAGCATTTATGACGCAAGCAAGGTGCAAAATTTACCCGCCAGAACGATTTTCATCACAATGTATTGTTGTTATCTGCAAAGAATTTCCAAAGATTATCGTCGGTTGGAACAGGTGCGATAATCTCCACCAACTCCTTACGCACAGGATGCATAAACACCAACGAGCGAGAGTGAAGCGAGATACCGCCGTTCGGGTTGGAACGCTTGGCGCCATACTTCAAGTCGCCCTTAATCGGACAACCCATTTTCGAGAGCTGACAACGAATTTGGTGGTGGCGACCCGTCAAGAGCTCGATATCGAGCAAGGTGTAGCGGTCGCTGCAACCTATCATCTCGTAGTTCAGGCGTGCCTCCTTGGCATCCTTGTGAGGCGAGTTGTAGGCGTGCGAACGGTTGGTTTTGCCGTCACGCAAAATATAGTGGCGGAGGCTACCCTGCTCCGTTGCAGGTCGAGCCTCCACAATTGCCCAATAGTGTTTTTTGATTTCGCCCTTGCGAATCATCTCATTCAGGCGCACCAACGCCTTCGAGGTCTTGGCAAACAACACCGCACCGCTCACAGGGCGATCGATACGATGCACTACACCGAGGAATACATCCCCGGGCTTGTGGTCACGCACCTTCAAAAAGGCCTTCAAGTAGTTTTCGAGAGCCTCATCGCTCGTCTTGTCGGGTTGCACCAAATCGCCCACTCGCTTATTCACAACGAGCAGGTGATTATCTTCGTACAAAATATCGTTTGGGTTGAACATTTCCTTTTAGTTAGGAGCTAGGAGTTAGGAGTTAGGAGTTTTTTTTAGAGTTGAAAAGTAAATGGAAGCAATAATTTTGCGCTTTCGACAATCGATGCCGAGCCGTTACCGCTCATAATCACTCGGATTGGTGTGCCTTGGCGACGCTCCACATCGAGAATCACCTGACGGCAGCCGCCACAAGGATAGCACTCTCGCTCCGACGGGTTCGATGCGATAGCCAACGCCTCGACAGGGTCATCGGCGTGATTAGCCTCGACATAGTAGAGCAACGAGCGCTCGGCACACAAGCCCGAAGGATAGACCTCGCTCTCGGAGTTTGCAGCACGCATAACCTTTCCGCTACGCAAACGCACCGCTGCACCAACCTTAAAACCCGAATATTTGGCGTATGCCAACTCGGTAGCCTTCTGTGCCTCGGCAATAAGTTCACGGTCAGCCACCGGCAACTCCTCGATATGCTCCGCCTTGATATACTTCAATTCCAAACACTTTTCCATAGTAGTTCGATTTTGATTGTTTCGCAAATATAAACATTTTCCACGCAAAAACCGAACAAAATAGTATAAAAATACTATTTTTGCAGAAAATTTCGGAGATGGCTTTTTCTTGGGGAGATGACAGACGCTACAACAGCTACTCGGCATATTTCCGCCGACGCTTTGGCGAGCGTGTGCAGAAGGTGGCGATAAATGCGGGTTTTACCTGTCCAAATCGTGACGGAAAAGTGGGTTTCGGAGGTTGCACTTTTTGCAACAACGAGGCCTTCACGCCATCCTATTGTCAGCCCTCAAAAAGTATAACACAGCAGATAGAGGAGGGCATCGAATTTCACCGTCGCCGCTACCGCACCGCATCACGCTATCTCGCTTATTTCCAATCGTTTTCTAACACCTACGCACCACTCGAAGTATTGCGCTCACGCTACGATGAAGCACTCTCCCACCCCGAGGTTGTGGGGGTGGTTGTGGGCACTCGCCCCGACTGCGTTTCGGAGGAGATTTTGGACTACTTCGCCGAGCTTGCGAAGAGCCACTATGTGACGCTCGAATATGGTATTGAATCGACCTACGACTCGACCTTGCAGGCAATAAACCGAGGACACGATTTCGAGTGCGCAGAGCGTGCCGTGAGGATGACTGCCGAGCGAGGTTTGGCGGTAGGTGCGCACTTCGTTTTGGGGTTGCCCGGTGAGAGCGACGAGATGATTTTTGAGCAGGTGCAACGCATTAACGCTCTGCCACTTACAACCATAAAATTCCACCAATTACAAGTATTTAGGGGTACCGCAATGGAGCGTGAATACGACGAGCATCCCGAGCATTTTCGCTTCTGGGAGTTGGAGGAGTACCTCGACCTTTTTGTGGAGATTTTGCGCCGTCTGCGCCCCGACATTGTGGTTGAACGATTTGCCTCGGAGGCACCGCCACGCTACCACTACGGTCGCAATTGGGGCTTGGTCCGCAACGAAACACTCTGGACAATGCTCGAAAAACACCTTGAAGAGCGCAATGCTTGGCAAGGGGAGCTGTATTATTAGGGGTGTTAGAGGCGTTAGAGGCGTTAGAGGCGTTAGGGGTTATAGAGAATTTAGAGAATTTAGAGAATTTAGAGAATTTAGAGAATTTAGGGAGTTTAGGGAGTTTAGGGATTAAGAACTACTCACTACTCTCTACTCACAATTTCTTGTCAGAAGTCGTGAGATGTGGTGCATCGCAAAAGAAGAGTCCTCGGGATAGTACTAAATCGTACAGCCCGAGGACTCTTACTTTTAGCGATGTGCCGCAGATTGCGGCTTATCACAAGAAATTTTAATTTTTCTTGGGTTTGGGAGCGAGAATCATATTCATCTTCTTACCCTCCAACTGTGGCATAACCTCAACTTTTGCTATCTCTTCGAGAGCCTGCGCAAAGCGGAGGAGAAGAATCTCTCCCTGCTCCTTGAAGACGATGGAACGACCACGGAAGAATACATAAGCCTTAACCTTTGCACCCTCCTTGATAAAGTTCTCGGCGTGACGGAGTTTGAAGTTGAAATCGTGCTCGTCAGTCTGCGGACCGAAACGGATCTCTTTGATTACAATCTTGGTCTGCTTCGCCTTAATCTCCTTCTGCTTCTTCTTCTGTTGGTAGAGGAACTTCTGGTAGTCGACAATGCGACATACCGGAGGTTGCGCATTCGGAGAGATTTCAACGAGGTCCAACTCCATCTCGTCTGCGAGTTGCAGAACCTTCGAGATAGGTACAACGAGGTTTGGCTCGACATTGTCGCCTACGATACGAACGGTGTCGGCTGTGATTTCATCGTTAATACGATGTGGGTTCTCCTTCTCGGGGCGACGGCCACGAGGAGCATTGTTTGCCGGGCGTGGTGCTGCCGGGCGTGGCGTAAATGGTTTGAATCCTGCCATTCTGTTTAGCTGTTAGCCATTAGCCATTAGCCATTGGCTTTTTTTTAATTTTTAATTCTTAATTTTTAATTTAGCAATTATATTGCTTCAACCTCTTTTGCAACGAGGTTGTTCATATACTGTGCGTACTCTTCGAGAGTCATCGAGCCCTTATCGCCATCGCCCTGCGCACGAACCGATACGGTACGCTCGGCAGCCTCCTTCTCACCTACGATGAGGAGGTAAGGGATACGCTTCAACTCGTTGTCACGGATCTTACGGCCAATCTTCTCGTTGCGGTCGTCGATCTGGGCACGAACATCGTGCTCATTCAAGTATGCAACAACCTCCTCGGCATAGTCGTTGTACTTCTCCGAGATAGGGAGAACAACTGCCTGATCCGGTGCAAGCCACAATGGGAACTTACCTGCGGTGTGCTCCAACAACACTGCCACGAAACGCTCCATAGAGCCAAATGGCGCACGGTGAATCATAATTGGGCGGTGAAGCTTATCGTCGGCACCCTTGTAGGTCAAGTCGAAACGCTCAGGGAGGTTGTAATCCACCTGGATAGTACCCAACTGCCAGCTACGACCGAGAGCATCCTTAACCATAAAGTCGAGCTTTGGACCATAGAATGCAGCCTCGCCATACTCAACTACGGCGTTCATACCCTTATCCTTACAAGCCTGGATAATTGCAGCCTCTGCCTTCTCCCAATTCTCGTCAGAGCCGATATACTTGGTCTTGTTGTTAGGGTCACGCAACGAAATCTGTGCTGTGTAGTTCTCGAACTTCAAGGTCTTGAAGATGTAGAGAACGATATCCATAACCTTCTCGAACTCCTCCAACAACTGATCCGGGCGAACGAAGAGGTGAGCATCATCCTGAGTGAAGGCACGCACACGAGTCAAGCCGTGCAACTCGCCCGACTGCTCGTAGCGACATACTGTACCGAACTCTGCCAAACGAACAGGAAGATCCTTGTACGAGTGTGGCTTGCTGCGGTAAATCTCGCAGTGGTGAGGGCAGTTCATCGGTTTGAGCAAGTACTCCTCGCCCTCGATTGGGGTGTGGATAGGCTGGAACGAGTCCTTACCATACTTTGCGTAGTGACCCGAAGTTACATACAAATCCTTATTGCCGATTGGCGGTGTGATAACAGGCTGGTAGCCATACTGCTTCTGAATCTTACGCAAGAAGCGCTCCAAGCGGTCACGCAACTCTGCACCCTTTGGCAACCAGAGTGGCAAGCCCTGACCTACACGCTGCGAGAAGGTGAAGAGTTCCAACTCCTTACCCAACTTACGGTGGTCACGCTTCTTTGCCTCTTCGAGCATTGCGAGGTACTCGTCGAGCATCGACTTCTTAGGGAACGAGACGCCATAGATACGGGTGAGCATCTTGTTCTTCTCGTCGCCACGCCAATAAGCACCTGCTACGGCGGTCAACTTTATAGCCTTGATATGACCTGTGTGTGGGATGTGTGGACCACGACAGAGGTCTGTGAATGTACCATTTGTGTAGAACGAGATTGTGCCATCCTCCAAGTCCGAAATAAGCTCGCACTTGTACTCATCGCCCTTTGCGGTGAATGTTGCGAGAGCCTCAGCCTTAGAGACCTCGGTGCGAACAAGCTCCTCCTTCTGACGAGCCAACTCGGTCATCTTAGCCTCAATCTTTGCGAGGTCGCTCTCCAAAATCGGAGTCGGAGCATCTACATCGTAGTAGAAGCCCTGCTCGATAGCCGGACCGATACCGAACTTGATGCCCGGATACAACGCCTGCAACGCCTCTGCCAAGAGGTGCGACGAAGTGTGCCAGAAGGCGTGCTTACCCTCGGCATCGTCCCACTTGTAAAATTTTACTGCACAATCATTTACGAGTGCGTGCGACATATCTACGGTCGCACCATCTACCGAAGCAGCCAGACAGTCCGCAGCTAAACGAGGGCTGATACTCTCTGCAACTTGGTAGGCTGTTACCCCCTGCTCGAACTCACGAACCGAGCCATCGGGAAACGA
>JAFVVS010000002.1 GCA_017502025.1 Alistipes sp.
AAGCTGTTGTTCCGGCTCTTTTGGGAAATGGCCGCCTTTTAAGAAAGCTTCCGGTTCCATAAAAAGCCAGGATGGTCCCCAGGTTGCATCAAGATGATATTCAACATATCCTCCATTACGCCCGGAATAGCGGCAAACTCGTGGTCAACGCCGTCAACCTTCACGGTTGTGATAGCGTAGCCCTCCAACGACGAGAGCAACACTCGGCGCAAAGCATTACCGATAGTCATCGCATAACCTGGCTCCAACGGACGGAACTCAAACTTTCCGAACGATGCAGTAGACTCTACTACGATTACCTTCTCGGGTCTTTGAAACGCTAAAATTGCCATAATTTATTTGTGTTAATTAGTTATAGTTACTATTTAGAGTACAACTCGACGATCAACTGCTCCTTGATGTTCTCAGGAATCTCCTCACGCTCCGGACGAGCCAAGAACTTTCCGCTCATCGAGGCACCATCCCACTCCAACCATGCATAGCGGCTGTGGTTTGTGCCGAGCAACGACTCGGTGATAACCTCCAAAGTCTTCGACTTCTCACGCACCGACACTACATCGCCGATACGCAACGAGTACGATGGAATATTAACTACATTACCATTAACACAGATGTGACGGTGCGAAACCAACTGGCGTGCAGCTGCACGAGTTGGAGCGATACCAAGACGATATACTACATTGTCCAAACGGCACTCCAACAACTTCAACAAGTTCTCACCGGTGATACCACCCATACGAGCAGCAGCCTCGTAGGTACGAGCAAACTGCTTCTCCAACAAACCATAGGTGTACTTTGCCTTCTGCTTCTCGCTCAACTGTACGCCGTACTCCGAAACCTTCTTACGCTTGCGTGCAAGACCGTGCTGTCCCGGTGGTACATTGCGCTTGTCGAGAGACTTGTCGGCACCATAAATTGCCTCACCAAAGCGGCGGGCGATTCGAGTTTTTGGTCCTATATACTTTCCCATTGTAATTTACTTTTTTTGTTTGATTAAGTTTTTCAGTGATTCTCTTTTTTACCCTCGCATTATACACGACGACGGTTTGGAGCACGACAACCATTGTGTGGCAATGGAGTTACATCGATAATCTCGGTAACCTCGATGCCTGCACCGTGAATTGTACGAACTGCACTCTCACGACCCTGACCAGGACCCTTCACATAAACCTTAACCTTACGCAATCCCATATCAAAGGCAACCTTTGCGCAGTCTGCTGCTGCAGTCTGTGCTGCATAAGGAGTGTTCTTCTTCGAACCACGGAAGCCCATCTTACCGGCCGACGACCAGCTGATAACCTCACCAACCTCGTTAGTGATGGTAATGATGACATTGTTGAAGGTAGAGTGTACGAAAGCCATACCATTCGCACCAACCTTAACGACCTTCTTCTTAACTGATTGTGTTTTCTTTGCCATAATTCTTCACTATTACTTAGTTGCCTTCTTCTTATTTGCAACAGTCTTCTTCTTACCCTTGCGTGTACGAGCGTTGTTCTTGGTGCTCTGACCACGAACCGGAAGACCGATACGGTGACGGATACCACGGTAGCAACCGATATCCATCAAACGCTTAATGTTCAACTGTACGAGCGAACGAGCCTCACCCTCTACCTTGATATCCATCTCGGCGATAGCTGCACGGATTGCTCCTACCTGCTCATCTGTCCACTCATCTACCTTTACTTCGTAGCTGATGCCACACTTGTCGAGGATCTTCTGAGCTGTGCTACGACCGATACCATAAATGTAGGTCAAGCCAATCTCGCCTCGCTTATTCTTTGGTAAATCTACACCGACTATACGTGCCATAAATCTTTTCTTTTTCTTTTTTGGT
>JAFVVS010000038.1 GCA_017502025.1 Alistipes sp.
AGATGATGTACGCCCTCTCGTTTGCGGATTCTCCGATAATCTTATCGACTTTATCTCGGAAGAGCGCTGCGATATTGAGAGCGTTGTTGGCTATCGTATCGAAGCCTACAAGCGTCTTTTTATAACTTGCAAGCGACGATTCATATGCGGAGAGGTATTCCTTCGGTACGCTAAACGCAACACGCCCAGCGTAGAAAGCGTTCGCTCCGATAGAAGCGCTTCCGTAGAACTTAACCGAGGTAAGAGTGGAGGCGTAAAAAGCCTTTTCTCCGACAGTCTCCACAGACGAAGCAATCTCCGCCTTCGTGATTTTGCTACCACTAAAAGCGTTCGCCGCAATAGCGACCACCGGGTAGTATTTGTCTTGATAGAACACGGAGGAAGGAATGGAAACCTCGCCTTCGAGTTCGTCGTTTCCGCTAACCGTGAAGGCGCTTCCGTTGAAGGAATAAATCAAGCCGTCCGAGCCGTGATAGTTCAAGCCGGCAACATTCTCGATAGCGTCCACATCTTTCGTAGCGAGACCCAACACGCCGTTGAGTTCCTCGACGATTCGGTCGATTTCCGTTAAGGCGGAGTTCGTGATGTCGATAATAGGCTTATAGAAGGCGTTACGAATATCGCTTGCCTTAAAGCCGGAATCCGTGGGGTTGTTGGGGAGCGAGTAAGCGGATTTTCTTTGTATCGCCGATTTGACTTCGGCGCTTGTTTTATGTACTTTTGCCATACTACTTCACTCCTTTGTTTGCTTTGTTGATTTTGTAAATGATAGTGAAGGTGTTCACTATGCAATTACTATCGTTATCGGAGACGAAGCGGAAGATAATGAAGTTAAAGTTCCTTTCGTTGCTTCTAACCGAATAACTGTTGGCGAATCCGGTATCGAACGAGAAGTTCTCGAATGAGAAGTTATCGAAGGAGAACACATTGATTCCCTTGGCGTTGATGAGTTTATTTACATTCCTCGTCTCGTAACCAAAGGAGAGTTTTCCGTTGACTTCCGGTTCGGTAGAGATTGTCATTTTTAAGAGAGTCTTGCTCGACTCATTCGTTCCGAGGTCAAATACCGGCGTATAGAACTCCGCCACAACATTTTGGATATGAGCGAAAGTGGCAAGCGGTGTCGTAGGAACTACGCCGTTATAACTTGCAAGAATCAACTCGTCCGCCGCCTTATAACTTTTAACCTGGAACGAGTCCTCGGTTATATTCGTTATGTAAAGTTCGGTGTTTGAGATTGAACGGTAGAGGCGGAAGCCTCCGCTTGCGAGGGCGATTTCGTTACCGCTCCTATCTTCGAGCGAGTAAGTACATTCGCCGGCGTCGATTTCACGAACATAGTATTTCGTGTTTATCGAAAGTCCGCTATCGCCTACATTGTCGGCGTATACCTCCATTCCGTCGTGGAAGGAGAATATCTTGTCCTCGGTGGTTTTGATTCGACCGTTTTCTACGACGACGCTATCCGAAGCGAGAGCGTAGATTCCGTTGGTCGAGAAGGTTATTCTATCGCCTTCCGAGAGGGCGATGTCGATATTTTGGTTGTAGGTTATCTTGTTGTCCGAGATGTCGAGAGCGAGGTCTCCGGCTGCGCTTTGTTGGTAGGTTCTATCGGTGTATTCATCGTCAAACACACAGACTTGACCGTCGGCGCTTCCGAAGTATAATTCGTTTCCGATATTCGCCCACACACGAACCGGAACATTATCCCAGAACCACCACTCATAGTTGTACGAGCCGTCTACGCTATCCTCGGAGGTATACTTATATCTCGAATCGGCGATATAGCATACATTGTCAACGGCGAGGTAGTAGCGGTTCTTATAAACGATTCCGACCGCCTCGGAGAGATTCTCGTGTCGTTTGAGCCTTTCGTTGATAGAACGAGAGCGTTCTCTTGTGTATCTCTCGGTCGTTGCGACATTCTCCGCAAGCACGATTCCGAAAACGCCATTCTTCGAGAGAATGATGTTATCGCCGGCGAAGTTTACGCAAGCGTAACGACTCACAACGCCTTCGCCTATACTTCCGGCGGAGGTTGGGAATACGCCTCGGATAGATTCAAGGTTTCCGCTCGAATCGTAGGATTCTCTATAAGAGCCGGTGCGGTAGAAGATACTTGCCTCTTGCCCGGTTTCCGCCTTGTAGATTACGAGCGTACTATCGGAAAGTCGAGCGTAGCCGTTGACCGCAACCGAGTCGCTACCCATTGAAGCGGTGTTGAGGTCTCCAAAGTAGGTGTAGTCGTCCATTTCCGAGTGAAAGTCGATATTCGGATAATCCGAGTTGCCACTCAAAAAGAGTCGGTCGGTGTTGCCGTCTACGCCGAAAAGGATTCCGAAGTTGCAATTCATAATCCTTTCAAGATAGCCTTCGTTCGAGTGTTCGTAGGTAACATAAATGTTATCTCTGTTCTCGATTTGAGGAGTGGAGGAGATAGAGAGCGTTATCTTGCCGGTTGCATAAACGAGCAAACCGCACTCTTCCGCCGTCATAGCCGTTCCGTTCTTGGCTACCTTATAGAGTTTTGTCTTGTCGGTTTGGTTGTTCTTGATGAGGTATTCGACGGCGACCTCGTTTTCCTCCGAGCCTTCGACGGTTTCGAGTTTAATCTCTACCGCCGTTCCGTCGTCAATTTCCCCGGCGTCGAGCGTCCAGGTTTTGTTCGCTTCGGCGCTTCCGAGAAGTTGGTTGATACGCTTCCTCGATAGACAATTTATATCGTCGAGACTTCCTCTCGTATCGTCCATAACATCGTCCGGGTCGATAGAGATTGTAGTCGTCGGAATATAAGTGTCCTCGTTGTTTGCCACCCTTCGGAGTTCGTAAGAGCCTCCGTCGTTCCAAGTTCCGTATACGAGGTAGTCTCCGCAACCGATAATATATGCCTTGCCTTTATTAAAGAAGGCTTGGCTTCTTTGGTCTTTAAGAAGTCCTACATCGCACTTCGCCGGAGCGTAGGTAGAGGAAAGCGTGATGTCTTGATACGAATACTTTCCGTCGGATTTCGTAAGACGATAGAATCTCTTCCCGGCGTGAACTAACATCTCTCGGCGGTCGCCGTTCACATACTCGAATATACCGTTTATGCGCTGCGCCACTCCGCCGTGTTTGATTTTGAGAAGTTCGTTCCAACCATTTCTCTTCTTGTTGACGCCGTACTCGTTGATGAAGTTCCTCATATTTGAGGCTCTATCGCTACGGACGCTCAACGGAGAAGAGGAAAAGTCTACGCCCTTGAAGTTTCCGAGCGTGAGAGTTCGCCTATTTTTGAGAGTGATGTTGGTATTCGCTTTCATAGGCTTTACTCCGTTTGCGAATAGACCGACTTGATTCTATTCGTCTTGTGTTCTTTTTTGAGGTATATCTCGTTCATCGCTTGCTCGTACCAATTTCGAGCCTCGCTCGCCTCGTTCGGCTCGTCGTCTCGATAAAGGTCTCCCTTCAAGAAGTAGGGGATATATGCAGCGATATTGTTGGGAATAGCGATTTCCGTGTTGTCGTCGGTCGAAGAGGTTATCCTCTCGATAGTCGGCTTATAAAGAACCGTGTAGGTTACACCGTCCTCTTCCTCGTATCGGTCAAGAACAAGCGTGTCGCCTTCGGTCGTGTAGTCGCAATCGCCCTCGTAGTCTCCGTCGGAGGTTTCCCTCACAATTCTATCAATGTCGAAGAAGTCGGAGATAAGGGAGGCGAGGTCAAAGCGCACGAATCCGCCACTTGCAAGCGCCTCGGAGCGTTGCAAAGTCCTTGACTTGGACGGAAGGACTCTCTTCTCTTCAATGCTCGCAAAACAACGATTTATCGCCCCAGGCATATTCACGAGATAACTTTTGTAGATTTCATCTTGGGCGTAGGTTTCGAGGCTCTCGATGTCGATGTCGTCTCCCATATTGACGAACATCAACTTTAACGCCTCAATTTTGATGTCTCCTAATTTCATAAAATCATCTCCTTGTGAGCAATTTTCGCCCTTTAATTGCATAAAAGAGCCTACCTAACCAATAGATAGGCTCTTTGTTTGCTTCTTAAACGAGCGCTACAACACCAACGCTGGGCGTACCGGTCGAAACGACGATAACCTTGCCCTTGTTTGTGCCAGACACATTCTTGAATCTACCGCTTTCGAGTTTTACAAGGCTCACGCCCTTGGGAACGGTAAGCACGAGGTCGGTTACACCCTGGATTCCGTTGCCAGCCTTAACAGTCAAATCTGTTGCAGTATTACCGGCGTTACTGATAACGAGAACGGTGTGTTCGTCCTTCTCGTTCCAAGCAATAGCCTTTGCGGTGTTTGCGGTAAGCGCTTCAAGCGTAACCTCCGCAATAGTATTTCTCATAGTCAAAGCCATAGTTCTTTACCTCCTTATGCGTACTTGACATTGATGTTAATGACTTCCTTCGGACGAACGACTTTTGCGTCGAAGAGAATGAAGCCTTTAACGGCGTCAGCGAATTTCTTTTCCGGGCGATAAGGCTCGGTGTGAGTGAGAGGCTTCGCATAAGCGATTGCTCTCTGGGTACGAATCATAATGTTATCGACCGCACCGTTGCTCGTTCTGTGAACATTGTTCGACATCTTAACGATGATGTTGCCGTACTTCGCAACTCTACCGTTTTTGAGCATTTCGCTATTATCGGTGTCCTTGTTGATGTACGCTCTCTTGAAGAGAGTGAAGAAACGAGGAGAGATAGTAACGACAATCTTGGTGGTCGACTTAACATCGTTCTCGTAGAGTTTTTGAAGCGCTTCGTCGAGAATATCGAGAACATACTTCTCGCCGGTGCCGGCGTTCTCGTTTGCAACAACCTTAACCGGAGTGTTGCCGTAGAGAGCCTTAACAGACTCGTCTACCGCCTTGCTTGCGATGTAGGTATCTACCTCGTTTGCAAGACCTTCGGAAGTCTCTTGTTCGAGAGCGTCCATAATGCCACCAACCGCTTGCGCCTTGTCGATGTCGCCTACCATATAGTTGAAGTAGCGAATCTGGTTGATGTACATAATAACGGAAGTATCTTCGATTTCCTCCGGAGCGTCGATGTCGTTGTTCTTGTTAGCCTTTGCAAGGCTCTTGATAGTAGGCTTGCCTACGCCAAGAATCTTGACGGACTCGCCTTTTTCTTTGACAGAACCTTCGTACTTGCGGTTGCAATCTTCGGCGAACACGCAAATTCTTTCGAGTTCTCTTTCAA
>JAFVVS010000039.1 GCA_017502025.1 Alistipes sp.
CACACAACGATTTACGATACCCTGCATACCATACAGTTTATCCAGCTTTGCCAAATCGCTCTCAGCAAACTCTACCTCAACGGTGCAACCCTTCTTGTTGTCAATTTCGCCAAGGAGGATATAAGGTGCAAGCGTGTAGCCATCGTAGCCCCACTCGCCAGCCTCGGCATAGCGGCTATATTTAATCTCCTTGCCATCCACACGCACCGCCTTTGGAGGGTAGTTTGCCGGCAGGCGCAACTCGTATGATGTTGTTGCCATAGCGCCCTCGAAGTCGCCCTTGCGAGGAGCGATTGTGATAACGACCTTGTTACCCTCGGTACGCTTCGCAACCTTTGTTGTAGCGTATGCAGTAGAGTACTCCTTCGACTTGCCATCATCCTCGTAGATGGTTGTTTCGCCGTCGCCACCCGGAACGAAGGTCAAGACATAGGAGTTGATACTCTGTTGGAGGTTGCGCACCGACTTCGGATACATAGGAATAATCGAGCCCGCCTTTGCGAAGTATGGATTCTCGCTCTGAGTGCAGTAGATCTCCACCTCCTCGTCGCTACCCTCGTACATCTTACCGCTAACCATACTGAACCACTTCTCGCCCTTTGGCAACCACACCTTGCGTGTAGCCAAGCCTGTAACCTTGTCGGCAGGGGTGATAATCGAGGCTACGAGCAAGTCGTCGCCAAACATATACTGCGTCTTCGACGAGTATGCCATATCGCTTTCGGGATGCGAGTAGTACATAGGTCGGCACATCGAAACGCCTGTATCGAAGGTCTGGCGTGCCGCAGCATAGATATAAGGCACCAATGCGTAGCGCAAATGCATTGTAGCACGCATATCCATCATATGATTAGGGAACTGCCAAATACGACGCTCGATTACTCGGTCTTTCGTACAGTGTGTCTTGAAGATTGGGGTAAATACTCCATTCTGCAACCAACGCAGATACAATTCGGGATCAACCTCGTGCTTATCATCTTTGTGGAAGTAGTGGCCACCGATATCGTGTCCCCAATAGCCATAGCCCACATTCGATGCGGTAGGAGTAAACCAATGGATAAACTGCAACGACTCCCAGCAGATGTAGGTGTCGCCCGAGAAACCAACCTGATAGCGATGTGAGCCAAGACCGCCCCAGCGGTGGTAGATCATTGGTCGTTCGTTGCCCTTCTCTGCCATATGGTGGTCGAAGGTGTGATTGAGCCAGAATGTATTGCTCAAACCCTTCACATACTTGCTTGTCGGCCACTGTTGCCAATCGAGCCACCAGAAATCTACGCCCTGTTTCTCGATAGGGCCAAGCACGGTATCGAAATATGCATCTGCCCACTTCTGCTCCGACATCCTATAAGGTACGCTCTTGCCCTCCTCCTTCCAGCCGTATGCCTCGGAGAAGCGCTTGTAAGGCTCCTCGTAAGGCATAATGCCCGATGCAGGGTGAAGATTGAGCGAAGTTTTCAAGTTCTGTTTTTTGCACCACACAAAGAAGTTCTCGGGCGAAGGGAACAACTGCTGCTTCCAGGTATATCCAGTCCAACCAACTCGCTGACCATACTCATCCTTCTTAGGGTTGTGTCTTGACAATCCCCAGGTCTCGTGCCAATCCATATCGATAATCAGCACATCGAGCGGAATATCCAACGAGCGCATAGTCTCGACCAAGTCACGCAGCTCGTTGTCCGAGTATTGCCAATAGCGGCTCCACCAATAACCAAACGAGTACTTCGGTGGCAATGGAATATTGCCAGCCACAAGGGTATAATCTTTCAACGCCTTGGTATATTCGTGACCATAAGCAAAGAGGTATAAATCGAGGCGATCACCCTCAGGGCGACACTCAACCCAATTTTTCCAATGCGACTCTACGGGAACGAAGATATGACGCTCAGAGTCATCTACGATAGTCCAACCGCCACGAGAGAGCAGACCCTGCTCCATCGAACTGCGTCGCCTATTGCTCCTTGGATTATCCTGCGAGCCGTAGTAGCGGTCGAGCGTGCGAGTTGTACCCATAAGGTTTTGGGTATCCTTATCGCCATAGTGCCAAACCACCTTCTTGCCGGCAACCAATATCTCTGCCGAGAGGTTCTCTGCCGAGAACTTCGCACCTTTGAGGTAGGTCAAAGTCACATTCGAGGTCGAGATAGTCAGCTTCGATTTGGTCTGCTTTACCTTAAACTCCGGCACCTCCAACTTACGATTTACGAAGGTCAGCGTTGCTCGATCCTCGAACTTGCCATCCTCCGACCACTCCATACGAATCATCTGCGGAGTCAGAACTGTAAATCGGGCATTGCCGGCCACAACTTGCGCCTTCTCGTCTGCCTTCGGACAATTCTCTGCCGATGCCATAAATGGCAACAGCACAGCCACAACTGCAAAAAGTAGAACTCGTTTCATCTTAGTATTGTTTTATGGTTTCTTTGTGATATTCGCTTTTATATCGGCATTTGCAGCCTTCAACTCGGCAACAACCGACTCGGCAACCGACTTTCCTTCGAAGGTACCCACTACGAAGGTTGAGCCGATGCGGGAGATTGTGCAATCGCTCTTATGCGAGAGAATCAACGCCTTCACATCGTCGGTAAGTGTTGCTACGCCCGAAATCTCTATATTGTATTGGCTCTGCGAGCGGCGCATATCTTCGAGTGTAGGGTAGTACTCACCATCGACCCATACGGCAATGATAGGCTCTTTGAAGCCCAACTTTTTGAGATAGTCGACACCATCCTTTGCCTCTTGCTCGGTGCGGAAACCACCCACAAAGTAGGCATACATACCGCCATTGTAGGCATCCGAGTAGGACAACGGCATAACACCTCGCAGTGCCGAGATATTTGGTCGCTTCGAGAATAGACCTATGCGGATACGATAGATTGTACCGTAGTCATAAATCTTTGTCTGCGGTACAGGGTTTTTCGAGTTGTAGATGGTAGGAGTTTTAACCTCGATATCCTCGTACTTGATAAAACTGCGACGCTGCAACGAGAGTTTCGATAGGCGATAATCTCTATTCTTCAATGCCGTCGATACAAGACGTAACGAGTCACGAGAGGTCGTCAGCGACAGAGCCGATGCAAGTTGCATTTCGTACTCCGTCAGAGCCTTCTTTCGGGCAAAATAGCCCACCAACGCATTCGACTCGTAGAGGTCGCTATTGTCGTTTATCTCTCGCTCGGCACGAGCCGCAGCCTCTGCCGAAAAGTCGAGCATCGAGGTGTTGCCCTCACGCTCCATCAGCAGGTCGTAGGCATAAATCTTATTGAAATAGAGCGACGACCACAACGAAGCTATCTCGTCGTCTATCGACGCCATCTCACCCCTCTTTGCCGAAAACAGTGTCGCCAACTCGTCTGCCTCCTCTCGGGTTGGTACCTCCATATATCGGCGTTGCAGGGCGAGCAGTTCGCCATACTTCGCAAAATATCGCTCCACCGCCTCCTTTACCTTCGTTTCTCGCTTTTGAGCATCGCACAAGCCCTTATAATCGCTCTGCGAAAGTCGCTCCGAGAAGTAGTCATTCGCCACCAAATCACGCTTCATTCGAGCCTTGTCGGGGGTATATACACCTCGCTTCTCCTCACTCTCAGGCTTCTCGCTCTTCTTGGCAGGTTGCTCCTTTTGGGCATTGTTATACGCCGCCAATGCCTTCTCGGCATCTCTCTGCGAGATTTTGGCAAGCACAGCCTCGTACTCCGCCTGCAAACGCACCACCTCCTTCTCCAACGAGAGGATAGTAGGGGATAGTTTCTCACGCATCGACTCGTTGCGAGCGTAGTTGGCACGATGTTCTGCCAACACCTCCGCCACCGAATCACGCACAAAGCCGGCTCTCGCCAACTCATTGTCGGTTTGAGCCTGCACGCTCATAGCCGACGCCAAAACAGAAGCAAATATAATTGTTCGTTTCATTATCGCCACATTCTGATAAACAAGAACTGAATAAATCCGAAAATCTCCAAACGACCCATAAGCATAAGCACCGAACCCTGAACTTTCAGCAACGACGGCAACTCGGCATAGTTATCCATCGAGCCGGCCTCGCCAAAGCCCGGTCCTACATTGCCGATGAAGGCAACCGAAGATGAAAATGCCGTAAGCAGATCCAATCCAAAGAGCGTACTTGTCAGCGTGCCAAGCAGTATCAACACAAAATATGTCGTAAGGAAAAGTGTTACCGTATTAACTTGTCGCTCCTCCTGCAAAATACCGTCAAGGCGTATGCGAATAACAGCATTAGGGTGTTGCTGACCACGCAAACGAGCCACCAATACCTTTGCGTAGAGTAAAACTCTATCGACCTTCGCACCTCCCGCTGTCGAGCCTGCACAACCGCAAATAATCGAAAGGATAATCAGAATAACCACCGCAAATGGAGTCCAGAGATTGGTGTCTGCCGTAGCAAAACCTGTTGTCGTAATCAATGATACAACCTGGAATACCGACTGTCGCAACGAGGTGAATATATTCGGATAGATATCGGCGAAATAGAGGCTTGTAGCGATAAATAGGGTTGCACCGACAATTATCGCAACATATACACGCACAACCTCCGAACGGAAGATATTGTTTGCCTTGCGTGTGAAGGTCGAGAAGATAAGTCCGAAGTGCAAGCTCGAAAGGAACATCGCCACAATCAATATCCACTCAATCAGCGGACTATCATAGAAACCGACACTTGCATTTTTGGTCGAAAATCCTCCCGTAGCGCAAGCCGACATAGCGTGATTGAGCGCATCGAACCATCGCATACCCGAGACCTTCAATAGTAGAATGGTTACGAGTGTCAGACCGATATATACGGCAAGCAGAATACGCACAACCATCTGCGTACGATAGCGGTAGTTGTCTTTCGCAAGCGAAGAGAGTTCGATGCCCGACAACGCCATCTTATTTGTTCCGAGCGATGGCAGAATCAACAGGGCAAACATCACCACTCCTGCACCGCCAATCCAGCATGTCGCCGAGCGCCAAAAGAGCAGACCTTGTGGCAAAGCCTCTATATTGGTCAAAATCGAGGCTCCCGTAGTCGTAAAGCCCGAAACACTCTCAAACCAAGCATTCACCAACGAAAACTCGCCACCCCAAATCAGGTACGGGAACATTCCTACCACGCAAGACAGCACCCACGAGCCCACTACAATCACGAAGCCCTCTTTGGTGGTTATATTGTCCGCCTTCTGCACAAATATCATCGGGAATATTCCGAGCAATAGTGTCAGCAGCGCCGACAGCAACAGCGGATAGAAGCCTGTGTCGTCCGACACAAGAGAGATGCCTGCCGACACCGCCATAAAGGCAGAGAGGCAGAGCATCACCGCTCCCATATATCTCAAAATTACACTAAATCGCATCTTCGCCCTGCTTTTTGTTCGACTTCGATATGTTTATCAAGTTTTCGATATTATCGTTCAACTCCTTAATCTCGTCTATCATCTCCGCCTTCGCCTTGTACGGCAACTTAAACGAGAGATGGTCGGCAAGAGCCTTATTGATACGAAGTATCGGCTTCACGCCATAGATATAGACGAAGAAGTAGAACATCAACACAATAGCAATCATCACCAGGAGTGAAATCAACACCGGAGCCACCGAACGATATGCATTCTTCGAAAGTTGCGCTGCACGAGGAGCAATCTGATTGTGCGAAAGGGTGGTGTAACGCTTGATCTGCTCGACAAAGCGGTCGTGCGACGGCTCATAGACCTCGACATACCATCTGCGACCATCCACTTTGCGCACCTCAACCGTCAGCGAATCTATCACTACCGTTTCGGTCGAAGAGTAGTTCTCGGTCAATGAGCGAAGTCGTGCGCTATACATCGACAAACTATCCAAACAGTCTTGCAATACCATCGGAGCGTTGTCACGCACCGACGAAATCTGCGAGTCGAGCTCCTCCGACGCCTTGCGACAAGCCGACTTATCCTCTTTGCCAAAAATTGCGATGTCGATAATAGCACGGCGATGATCATCCACCGAGCGCAGCAGGTTTTTCGAAATCTCCATATCTCGGCTGCTTGCCGAGAGGATCGCATCGGTGTCATAGCTGAGATTACTCAACTCGAACAACGATATAACACCCGATGCCGTAAGCAATGCAACAATGCTCAAAAATGCCACCGTAACTCTCTTTCCAATACCTTTCATATCCCGAAAAATAAATTATTATCTCTGTTAAGTTCTCTATCAACTTACAAAGGTAGTAAAATTTTGCGTATTTTAATTAAAAATTAAAAAAAATGAGAGCGAAGTATAAATTCTTCCCCGATTGTTTTTCTCTGAAAAAGTTCGTAACTTTGTGCTTGAAATCAAAATATTATATCGCTATGAAGAAGTTTTTAAGTTTAATGTTGCTATGTGCAACCGCATTAGGAATAACATCGTGCAGCAAGCACGACATCGAGACTAACGACCTCATCGGCAAATGGGAACTAACCGAGGTTATAGACAATGGTGAAAAGACAAAATACGAAAGCTTCAACTTTAATGCAGACGGAACTGGCTGGTACGAAGCCGAAGTTACCCTCAACAATTGGGAAGAGCCTGAATATGACAACACCCCCGATAATCCAGACTACCCCGAAGGAGCTTTGCCCAGTGCAACAGTCAGTTCCGCAAACATTCGGTACACTTATAGTTTAGTTGACAATGTTCTCTACTTTATCTACAAAGGATACTTAGACGAACCAGCCGAAGTAGCATACATTATTTCGATAAAGAAGAATACTCTCACGCTCACAAACTACAAAACATCAACCACATACACCAAAGCAAACTAAACAAAGGAAGGTCGGCAAATGCCGACCTTCCTTTTTACTCTTTTTGCCTATATTATCTCGCCCAAAATATCGGCATTCGGCTCGATATCCACAAGGCGCACTTTTACAATTTGATTGATATATCGCTTGTCGTATGGTACTTTGATTTTCAGATAGTTACTCGTAAATCCCGTCATCATTCCACCACGCATCGTACTCTCGAACAACACCTCTGCCGTAGTGCCGAGATATTGCTTGCAGAAGTCGTAGTGGCAACGACTGCTCAACTCCTCCAATCGCTTGGCTCTCGCCATCGAAACCTCGGGCGACACCTTGTCGGGGAAATTGACCGCAGGGGTATTCTCACGCTCCGAGAATGGGAAGATGTGCAGGAACGAAGGGTTTATCTTTGCCAAGAAGTTATAGCACTCCTCCGCCTCCTTTTCGCCCTCGCCCGGAAAACCGGTAATTACATCTATACCGATAAAGGCATCGGGCATCGCCTTTCGCACCGCATTTATGCGCTCCTCGAACTTCTCCACAGTGTAGCGGCGGCGCATCAAACCGAGCACCTTATTCGAGCCACATTGAATAGGAATATGGAAGTGATGTTGAAATTTAGGTGACGAGGCGCAAAACGCTATTATCTCGTCAGTTAGCAAGTTCGGTTCTATCGAGGAAATTCGATATCTTTCAATGCCCTCAACATCATTCAACGCCCTCAACAAATCGAGAAAACTCTCGCCCGTAGTGCGACCGAAATCGCCCGTATTTATGCCCGTGATTACTATCTCTTTTTGACCGCCACGAGCAATCTCCTCCGCCTGCTTCACCGCCTCGGCAATCGGAGTGTTTCGACTCGCTCCACGAGCGTTGTGAATGGTGCAGTAGGCACAGCAGTAGTCGCAACCATCTTGCACCTTCAAAAAGGCACGAGTGCGGTCGCCCGAAGAGAAGGCCGAGAAGAACGAAGTTATCTCGTCAGTCTCGCACGAAAAGACCTTTGTTTTGCCTCGTTCGGTCAGTTTAAGCACTTCTTTATATAAATCGCCTTTATTATTGTTGCTCAACACTATATCCACGCCCTCAATCTCGGCAATTTCGTAGGGTTTGAGTTGCGCATAACAACCCGTAACCGCAATGATTGTATCGGGGTTTCGGCGATGAATTTTGCGTATCAGATTGCGACATTTCTTGTCCGCCTGCGCCGTCACCGAGCAGGAGTTTATAATCGAAATATCGGCATCTTCGTTGGTGCCTACACGCACAAAACCGCCCGCCTCAAACTCTCGTGCGAGGGTAGAACTCTCCGAAAAATTGAGCTTGCAACCAAGTGTATGGAAATTGACTCTTCTCATATCAGGGGCAAAGATAGTAAAAAGACGAAAGACGAAAGACGAAAGACGAAAGATTTTTCGTGAATTTAGTGAAATTAGTGAATTTAAGGAATTTAAGGAATTTAGGGAATTTAGGGATATGTACCACTAAATTCATTAAACTCCCTATTCTCATTAAACTCCTTACATTCCCTCATGCCGGGTATGATTTTTAATACCCAAGAGTAAAAGCAGGAGATTACCACGCTCGTTACACTCGCTCGTAATGACAGTTGTTTATGTATCATGGCTAAAAGCCAAAAATCTAAAAAAAGTACCTTTAATTTTCAATTATCAATTGTCAATTGTCAATTATATTCGTATTTTTGCGTGTAAAAATAGGAATAAGATGGATTTCATAACGGACATACTCCAATACAACTACCTGTCGAATGCGCTCGTTGCGTGCGTATTGTCGGGCATAACTTGCGGAATTATAGGCACATATATCGTAGCACGCAGAATGGTATTCCTCTGCGGAGGTATCACCCACGCCTCGTTTGGCGGTCTTGGCATAGCATTCTACTTTGGTGCAAACCCCATTCTCGGAGCAACAGTTTTCGCCATTCTCTCGGCGCTCGGCATCGAGTGGAGCAACTCTCGCTCAAAAATTCGCCCCGACTCGGCTATCGGAATGGTGTGGGGTATAGGTATGGCGATAGGTGCATTTTTCATCGCCCTGCGCCCCGGCTACACATCGGGCGATATGGCAAATTTCCTCTTCGGAAGCATTCTGACCGTAACAAATGGCGATATTATCGCTTTGGCGATACTCTCGGTGGCATTGATTGTGGGTGCGATTTTGTGGCACCGCCCGATAATGTTTACCGCCTTCGACCGAAACTTTGCCGAGGCTTCGGGCGTGCCGACACGGGCAATTTCGTATGCTATGGCGGTCATTACTGCGCTGACAATCGTACTCTCGATTCGCACGATGGGAATCGTACTGCTGATTTCGCTCTTGACAATGCCCGTAGTGACGGCTAATGTGCTGTTTAAGAACTACAAGCAGATTGCGCCTGCAGCAGTAGCAATCGCTATAATTGGCGGAATTTTGGGCATTGCGTTGAGTTATCACGCCGAGGTTCCTTCGGGTCCTGCAATAATTTTCGTGCTCACAATGTTGTTTGTAACAATAAAATTGTTATCTTTGTGGGTAAAACGATTAAAATCGACAAAATAGAGTCCAAGACAGACAGATGAAGAAGATACATCTACTCGTACTAAAATCATATCTCGGTCCGCTCGTATTGACCTTCTTTATCATCATCTTTATCCTGATGATGAACTTTGTGTGGCGATACATCGACGAGTTGGTAGGCAAGGGCTTGGAGCCTATGGTTATTCTCGAACTCATTATGTACGCCACAATCAATATGATTCCGATGGGTTTGCCGTTGGCAATCTTGTTGGCTACGATTATGACGATGGGTAACCTCGGCGAGAACTATGAGTTGCTGGCGATGAAGTCGGCAGGTATGTCGCTGATGAAGATTATGAAGCCCCTCTTCTGGGTTATCGGCATTATCTCGTTTGGCTCATTCTTCATCGTTAATGACCTGGTGCCGTGGGCAAATAAGAGGATGTTTGCCACACTCTACGACATCAAGCAGCAAAACCAGGCGCTCGAATTCCAAGACGGTTTGTTCTTCAACGGAATTGACGATATGAGCATCCGAGTAGAGAAGCAAAACCCCGAAACAAAGCTCCTCACGAAGGTGCTTATCTACGATAACCGCTCTCGCAATGGCGATATGACCACGACAATCGCCGACTCGGGCTACATTCGATTGTCCGACGACAAGCGATACCTTCTCGTCACGCTATTCAATGGCGAAACATACGAGCAAAGCCGTAATTACCAATGGTTTACGAAGAGTTCGTTGCGCCACCACAAGTTCGAGCGCCAAGACGGAAAAATTCCTATGTCGGGCTTCGACTTCCAGCGCAGCGACGAAAATATGTTCGGCAACAATAGCCAGACAATGGATATTGGCGACCTTCAACACAACATCGACTCGCTCGATATGCTTGTGAATAACCTCACGGCAACAGCCTACAATCCGTTGTTGCGAGATCAGATTTTTGCAAAGGATCCCGATGGGGTAGCTCCGCCAGACTCGATTGAGATTGATCGCTCACGCAAGACCTTTGGAGCTCAGTTGCTCGACTCTATACCAAGGCTCGACACACGCACAAAAAATAGAGTTTTCGAGAGTGCCTTGCGCTCGGCTCGTAGCTCACGAAATATGTTTTCATTCGACGAGAGCACCTCGAAAGAGGCTCTAAATCAGCTATATCGCAGTAAGAACGAGTGGCATCGCAAGCTCACTTTGCCGATTTCGATTTTGATATTCTTCCTTATCGGAGCACCTCTCGGAGCCATTATCCGCAAGGGTGGTCTGGGTATGCCGATTGTCATCTCGGTGGCATTCTTCGTGGTCTATTACATCATTTCGATTTCGGGCGAGAAGTTTGCCAAAGAGGGTACTTGGAGTTCATTGCTCGGAATGTGGATTTCGGCAATTATCCTTACGCCGTTGGCGATATACCTCTCGCACAAGGCAAACAACGACTCGGCACTGCTCGACATTGATTGGCACATAGGTCGCTACAAGCACTACCGAGATATCATCAAGGCGAAGATGCCAAAACGCAAACTAACAAAAGAGATTAAGAAGTAAAGATGAACGCAAAAGATATTCGCATAGTATTTATGGGAACACCCGAGTTCGCAGTGCCTTCGTTGAAGGCATTGGTCGAGGGTGGCTACAATGTTGTGGGCGTGGTGACTATGCCCGATAAGCCCGCAGGTCGTGGAATGAAGTTGCAGGAGAGCGATGTAAAGCGTGCAGCCAAAGAGTTGGGGATTTCGACAATTTTACAACCCGAGAAGTTGCGTGACGAGGAGTTTTTGGAGGCTTTGCGTGCATTGCAGCCCGATTTGGGTATTGTAATTGCGTTCCGTATGTTGCCCGAAGTGGTTTGGGCAATGCCTCGCTTCGGCACATTCAACCTTCACGCATCGTTGCTGCCCGAGTATCGTGGCGCAGCACCTATAAATTGGGCAATTATCAATGGCGACAAGGAGAGTGGCAACACCACCTTCCTCCTCAACCACGAGATTGACAAGGGAGCAATAATCGGTCAGCAGCGCACCGCAATCGGCGACGAGGAGTGCGTAGGCGAGTTGTACGACCGACTGATGACAATGGGCGCGGAGTTGGTTGTGGAGAGTGTCGAGAAGATTGCGAGTGGCAATATCGAGCCGATAGAGCAACCGCAAGAGGATGCAAATCTCCGCCCAGCACCAAAGATTTTCAAGGATATGTGCGAGGTTGATTGGAGCGCAAATGGCACACAGATTGTCAATTTCGTGCGTGGTTTGTCGCCTTATCCTGCGGCGTGGAGCATTTTGCAGCGTGGCGAGGAGGAGCTCTCGGTAAAGATTTTCAAGGCTCGTTTCGAGGAGAAATCGCACTCGGCAGAGGTTGGCACAATCTTTACCGACAACAAAACATATATCAAGGTGGCGTGCAACGACGGTTTGGTGTCAATCGAGGAGTTGCAAGTAGCAGGCAAAAAGCGTATGTCAGTACGAGATTTGTTGCTGGGATATCAAATGCAGAATGCAAAATTCAGAATTCAAAATGCAAAATGCAAAATGCAAAATTAACAATTAGTCCCAAGCGGTAAAATCGTAAATGATTAGGCTATTTTTGCAATAAACGAGGGGGCGAAAGCGGAGCATACTTGGCGTATGTGAGCATTTCGCAAACCGAAGAGCAGTGCAAAAAGAGTCAATCAGAACGATTTTGAAGGCTAAAAACAGGAAGTTTATTTACACTATAAAACACTAAAAGGTATGAAAAAGCACAATTTCAGCGCAGGACCATCAGTATTACCTGATGTAGCCCTCGAAAACGCAGCAAAAGCAATTTTTGATTTCGCAGGCACAGGTCTTTCGGTACTTTCGTACTCGCACCGCACAAAGGAGTTTGAGGCGGTATTGGCAGAGGCGAAGGCCCTTTTCAAGGAGTTGCTGAATATTCCGGATAACTACAAAATCTACTTTGTAGGCGGTGGTGCGAGCACTCAGTTCTTCCACATTCCGGCAAACTTCCTCGGCAAGAAGGCAGGCTATGTAAATACCGGTGTTTGGACCAAGAAGGCTATTAAGGAGGCTAAATATTATGGCGAGGTAGAGGTTGTAGCATCGAGCGAGGATAGGAACTTCTCGTACATCCCAAAGGGATTCGAGATTCCTGCCGATTTGGACTATCTCTACATCTGCACCAACAACACCATCTATGGTACTGAGTACAAGGAGGATATCGACTGCCCTGTACCTCTCATTGCCGATATGTCGTCGGATATTTTGAGCCGTCCTGTCGATGTTTCGAAGTATGCGCTCATCTATGGCGGTGCGCAGAAGAACTTGGCACCGGCTGGCGTATCGTTCGTAATCGTTCGTGAGGATATGCTCGGCAAGGTGGTGCGCCCATTGCCAACAATGATGAATGTAAATACCCATGTAGAGAACGATTCGATGTTCAATACTCCGCCTGTATTCCCAATCTTTGTGTTGAACGAGACCTTGAAGTGGTTGAAGTCGATTGGTGGCGTGGATGAGATGTATCGTCGCAATGTGGAGAAGGCAGAGATTCTCTACAACGAGATTGAGCGCAACTCTCTGTTCCGCCCAACCGTCGAGAAGGAGGATCGTTCGTTGATGAACATCTGCTTCGTAATGACCGAGGGTAACGAGGATTTGGCACCAGAGTTCTTGGAGTTTGCCAAGGAGCGTGGTATGGTAGGCATCAAGGGTCACCGCTTGGTAGGTGGTTTCCGTGCATCGTGCTACAACGCTTGTCCGAAGGAGTCGGTAGAGGCACTCGTGGCTTGTATGCAGGAGTTCGAACAGCTCAAAACCAAGTAGAGTATGCCTACGATAGTTCCTTACACCTACGAGAAAAAGGAGGAGAAAGTAGTATATTTCACATCATTATTGAAGGGTATGAAAGTTCTTATTGCAACCGAGAAGCCATTTGCAAAAGAGGCTGTAAATGGTATCAAAGAGATTTTATAGGCAGCAGAGTACGAGGTTGTTCTGCTCGAAAAATATACCGACAAGGGCGATTTGCTCGCAGCCGTAGCCGATGTCGATGCACTTATCGTGCGTAGCGACAAGGTAACCAAGGAGGTTTTGGATGCTGCAAAGAACCTCAAAATCGTTGTTCGTGCCGGTGCCGGCTTCGACAATGTAGATTGCGAGGAGGCAAAGAAGCGTGGGGTAGTCGTAATGAACACTCCTGGTCAGAACTCCAACGCTGTGGCGGAGTTGGCTCTCTGCTTTATGGTCTATATGTCACGCAATCAGCTCACCGCAGGTACAGGTCACGAGATTATCGGCAAGACTCTCGCTATTCACGCCTATGGCAATGTTGGTAAGTTGGTCGGTCGCAAGGGTAAGGCGCTCGGTATGAATGTTATCGCCTACGACCCATTCATCACCGACAATGCCGTATTCGAGGCTGACGGAGTGGAGAAAGTCGATTCTATCGAGGAGTTGTACCGCCGTGCCGACTTCCTCTCGTTGCATATCCCTGCAACACCGCAGACCAAGGGTTCAATCGGCTACGACCTCGCAATGTCAATGCCGAAGGGTGCTACACTCGTAAATACCGCCCGCAAGGAGGTTATCGACGAGGTAGGCTTGGCAAAGGCTATGGAGGAGCGTGAGGATTTGCGTTACATCACCGATGTTGCTCCCGATGCTGCTGCGGAGTATGCCGAGAAGTTTGGCAAGCGCTACTTTGGAACACCGAAGAAGATGGGCGCCGAGACTGCCGAGGCAAATATCAACGCAGGTTTGGCTGCTGCACGACAGATTGTAGATTATTTCGTTAATGGAAATACTCGTTTCCAAGTGAACAAATAGTCCACTTGGAAAAATTGAGAATTGAAAATTGAGAATTGAAAATTAAAGGTATTTTATATTTATAATTCAAAAACGATTTATCGTTTTACCGCTAATTGTCAATTATCCATTGTCAATTGTCAATTAACTAATTTTTTATAATTATGGTAAAGATTAAACCATTCAAAGGTATTCGCCCACCGAAGGAGTTGGCAAAGGAGGTTGCTTCACGCCCTTACGATGTTTTGAACTCGGTAGAGGCAAAGGCAGAGGCGACAGAGCGTTCGTTGCTCCACATCATCAAGCCCGAAATCGACTTTGAGCCTATTGCCGACGAGCATTCGCAAGAGGTCTACGACAAGGCGGTAGAGAACTTCGCCAAGTGGCGACAGGAGGGTTGGTTGCAGCAAGATGGCGAGGAGCACTACTACATCTATGCGCAGACAATGAACGGTCGCACGCAGTATGGTCTTGTAATGTGCTGTCACTTCGAGGATTATCTCTCGGGAGCTATCAAGAAGCACGAACTTACCCGCACCGACAAGGAGGAGGATCGTATGCACCATGTTCGCAACCAGAAGGCGAATATCGAGCCTGTATTCTTCGCATATCCCGACCACGCCGACATCGACGCAATCGTCAAGAAGGTTACCTCAGCGGAGCCGGAGTACGACTTCGTTGCAGAAGACGGCTTTGGTCACACTTTGTGGGTTGTACCTACCGAGTACAACGAGCAGATTACTGCCACTTTTGCCACTATTCCGGCACTCTATGTTGCTGACGGTCACCACCGTACAGCCGCAGCAGCACGAGTAGGTGCAGAGTGCAAGGCAAACAATCCAAACCATACGGGCGAGGAGGAGTATTGCTACTTCTTAGCGGTTACTTTCCCTGAGTCGCACCTCCGCATCATCGACTACAACCGAGTAGTGAAGGATTTGAACGGCTTGACCGAGGAGGAGTTCCTCGCAGCCTTGCAGGAGGACTTTGTGGTAGAGAAGGAGGGCGCAGAGATTTACAAGCCACAGACTCTGCACAACTTCTCGATGTATCTGGGCGGCGAGTGGTACAGCCTTACCGCCAAGGAGGGTCGCTACAACGATGCAGACCCTATCGGCGTGCTCGATGTAACGATTTTGTCAAACTTGGTGCTCGATAAGATTCTCGGCATCAAAGACTTGCGCACATCGAAGCGCATCGACTTCGTAGGCGGTATTCGTGGCTTGGGCGAGTTGCAGAAGCGAGTTGATGAGGGCGAGATGAAGGTTGCCTTCGCACTCTATCCTGTATCGATGCGCCAGCTTATCGACATTGCCGACACGGGTAACATTATGCCTCCGAAGACCACTTGGTTCGAGCCGAAATTGCGCTCGGGAGTTGTAATTCATTCGTTTGAATAACAGATAGTTATGAAGAGACTTATTTTAACAGTTTTAGCTATTGCTGGGGTTTGTGCTTTATCGGCACAGACTCCGAAGCATACCGAGTGGGGCTTCTCGACAAAGCGCACCACTCACTACCTCGAAAAGGGTCACTATCACGCCTCGAAAGGTAAAGGCGAGATTGAGTTTGTCGGCAAGAAAGCCGTTCCTACCGTTGGCGTAAGAAAGAGCTATCCCGCAGCCGAGGGCACTCGCAAGGGCGACTATTGGTTGATGAGTATCCCTGTCGAGAATATCGAGGCGGGCACAACCGTTGATGTTTGGTTCCCATTCCTCGCCGAGCCGAGCGACACACCTCACGCCTTTGCGTGGGAGTACCTCGACGGCAAAGAGTGGAAGCCTGTTTTGCCTGCTGACAAGAAGGGAATAAACTGCTACTCAACTACTTCGAAGAGGTGGCCTCGCTTCCTTTGGAGCTCTATCAAGCTAGAAAAGGGTATTCAAAACGGCAATTTGCTTATCCGTTTGCGCCACTGCGACAAGGAGGTGACAAAGAGTTCGCTCTATGGCGGAGCGTCGGGAAATTCGCCTAAAATTGCCATTTACGACAATAGCACACCAAAGGATACCACTCGTATATTATTTATAGGTAACAGCTACACCTACTGCAACGAGTATCCGATGATGGTGAAGGAGCTTGCGTGGTACGAGGGTCACAATATTGAGGGCGTAACCTATCAGCACGGCGGCTACTCAATCAAGCAGCACCTTGCCGATAAGGTTTCACAAGAGACCGTGGCACAGGGTGGTTTCGACTACGCCTTTTTGCAAGATCAGAGCATTTCGTCGCTCCGCATCGGCACATCGGTAGATCAGAATGTGGTAGGCGAGATGGGCAAAATGGTGGCAAAGGTTAAGGAGAAGAGCCCTAACGCAAAGTGCATTATCGAGATGACCTGGGGTCGCAAGAATGGTAACGATGCAACCAAATCGAAGAAGTTGCAATCACTTGTTCAGGCTCACCCCGAGTTCTTCGCAAGCTACGAGGCTATGCAGAAGGTAATCATTGCCAACACCACCGCTATGGCGAAGGAGTTGGGCGTTGGACTCTCGCCTGTGGGCGTTGCGTGGGAGATTGTTCGCCGTGAGCGACCAGATATTGAGCTCTATGTCAAGGATGGCTCACACCCTTCGGATGCAGGCTCATACCTCGCAGCCGCAGTAGGTTATCTCACACTCTTCAAAGAGCCATTCAAGGCTGACACGCCAATCCGACTCAAACCAGAGGTTGCAAAATATCTCCGTAGCGTTGCCGAGAGGGTAGTACTTAAAGCGGAAAACTGAAAACGGAAAACGGAAAACTGATAGAAAAAGTGCGAAAAATTTTCGCACTTTTTTTTGTTTTGACACGACCTGTCAAAAACACCCTGTAATTTTGCATCGTGAAAGTAATGTTACTTGGTTGAAAGTAAAAAAATAGGGTATGAGAGGTATATTATGGGGTGCGTTATTCGTATCGATGATTAAGGACTTTTTCACAGTAGTATGTGCAGTATTATCCTTACTTTTTGAAGCAATTAGCTGGATATGCGACGCATGCCTAAAAGATAAATAGCAATTGATTAACTTTTATATAAAACCTTAAAATTATAGAACTATGGGAACAGGACACACTATCAGATGTAAGCATTGCGGTACAGAGTTTATGCACTTGACCGGCTTGGGATTTATGGGATTTGACTGCGAAGATGGCTTCTGCCATGTAGAGACCGAAACGGCAATTCGTTGTCCGCAGTGTATGAAACGCTTGAACAACACCGAGGAGGAGTTCAATGAGCAGATTGTTGGCAGTTTGTGCTGGGACTAAACTGCCAAAATTGAGAATTGAGAATTAAGAATTGAGAATTAAAAGAGGAAAAAAGAAAAAAGTTGCTTAGGCAAGTATTATTTTTCCGAAAAAATCATTAACTTTGGAGAAAGTTTTTCCTTTGGAAAAAGAGATTATAGAGAAACAAATAATTAAAACTGAATATACTATGAGCGAAGTAACAACACAGAATGCCGAAAAGATGAAGGTCTTGAAGGCGGTAATGGCTAAAATCGAGAAGGATTTTGGCAAGGGTTCGACTATGCAGATGTCGAGCGAAAATGTTGAGAATGTGCCGGTTACCCCGACAGGCTCAATTACCCTCGATGTTGCACTCGGCGTGGGCGGCTA
>JAFVVS010000040.1 GCA_017502025.1 Alistipes sp.
AAACAACATAAATGCTCCGAGTAGCAACATCGCAACACCTACGACCGAAACCACTCGCCACGGCTCACGCACAATCTGCACGATGCAACCCTCGGGCGCATAGCTCACCAGGTAGATATCCTCGCCAAATTTCGGCGAATAGGGGCTATTTACCTCGATATCGACAACCTTTCCATCGACCTCTACGGCAGCCCTAAACTGCTTTGGAGAGCCATCCTCCGAGTGCTCGACCTCGAAATTGTTGAGAGCCAACTCGTAGTCGAGGAATGTGCTCTCGCCACGCTCATTTACAGCCTCACGGGAGGGTGTGCAAGAAAGTTGCATACGCCATATTTGCTTGTCGGGAGCCCCGAAAAACATCGCTACAAGTGCCAGCCACAAGCCACAATGGAGCACCACGAAACGCCAACGCACGCCGCCCCCATTTCGCCAGCCTCGCAGAACGACAAGTGTCAAAACGGATAGAACAAAGAGCCCACCACCAACCACAGGCCACGAGGTTGTCGAAGGCTCACTCTGCAAACCAAGCGCAACCGATATTGCGAGAGCCGTCGCCAACGACAAATAGGTGGCTTCGGCAGAGAGGAGATATTGCACCGCTACCGACGCTGCACGGCGACGATAGCCCTCCCACACAAGGGCAAACCACAACGCCCCAACCAAGAGATTCATCGGAAAGGCAAAGAACCAGACGGGAAAGTCGCCGACAAGCCACTGCGCAACAAAGAGCGCAATGGCGACCACCACAACCACAATGCGTGGCACAAGGTATTTGGTCGAGCCTTTCATATCCTGCTACTTTTCCAAATGTAAAGGTAGTAAAAATTTGGCGAATACAATATATTAACTCAAAATTTCGTATATTTGCAACTATGATGAAGAAGTTGTTGAAAAACTTGGGCGTATGGATTCTTGTGGCTATGGTCGCAGGAGTCGCAGTTGGTGCGGCTATGGGCGACGAAGCGAAGATCTTTGCTCCGCTCGGCACACTCTTTATTCAACTCATCAAGATGTTGGTAGTGCCACTTGTCGGCATCTCCATCATTTCGGGCGCAGCATCGCTCGGTAGTAGTCGTTCGGCGGGCAAAATAGGCGTCACAAGCATTCTCTACATAGTGCTGACCACCGTGGTGTCGATTGTAATCACCATTGTTGTCGGTCTGATTTTCAAGCCAGGCTCGGGTTTGAGTGCCGAGGGCATAGCCTCGATTATGGCATCCGCCTCAGCAGAGCAGGGCTCTCCGACCGACCTATCATTTTGGGACACCGTAATAGGAATGATTCCCGCCAATCCAATCAAGGCGTTTGCCGAGGGTAACATTCTGCAAATCATCGTCTTTGGACTCTTCTTGGGCTTTGGCATTGCCGCCCTCAACGAGGATAAGCGCACAAAGGTTATCGGCGGACTGAACTATCTGCTCGAAGCTCTGATTTGGTGCATCGGCAAGGTTATGTTGGTGGCTCCAATAGGCGTATTCGGACTTATGGCCGAGGCGATGGGAACATTCGGCTTCGACATTCTCTTGAAGGTTGTAAATCTTTTGTGGGTCGATTTGGTTGCCGTGGCGATTATGGGTTTGGCAGTATATCCGCTTACGGTTATGCTCCTCTCGAAGGTTAGCATAAAAGAGTTCTTCTCGGCGATGCTCCGACCACAGATTGTCGCCTTCTCGACCGCTTCGTCAATGGCTACGCTACCCGTAACGATGGGTGCGTGCGACAAGATGGGCGTATCGAAGGAGGTTACGGGCTTTGTCGTACCACTCGGAGCGACCATAAATATGACGGGTAACGCCATATACTACACCTTGGTTGCCCTCTTCTTTGCACAGTTCTACGGCATTGAACTCGGTATGGCGCAATATGTGGCAATAGCCGTTACCGCATCGCTCGGAAGTATCGGTCAGGCTGGTGTTCCGGGCCCGACACTTATGGTTGTGGCGGTATTGGCCGCTGCGGGAATTCCAATCGAAGGTCTGCCACTACTCTACGCTCTTGACCGCATTTTCGATATGATTCGTACCGTGCTAAACATCACGGGCGATGCGGCGTGCGCCGTTGTAACCGACAGATTTGCAAAGTAAAAGCATTAAATAAAACGAGCCAATAGCCAATGGCTAAAAGCAAAATAAAATATGGAACAGGCAGAATATTACGACACATTCGAAAACAACCTTATCAAGGAGTTGTTGCGACTCTGCACCTCGCATCAGATGCTGGGTGGCACATTGCTCGCATCGGAGGATATCGATGAGCGCTGGAAGGAGTATGCTCCCGAGTATATGGCAGATGCTGTACCGCAAGTGAATTCGTTCCCTGCCGCAGCTATTGCGTGGGCGGGATATGTAGGTATGGCGGTAGCACATCGCTGGGATGTCGATTGGGAGAACTACTCGACCGAGCCCTACGAGAAGTTGCACGGTGAGCAGGGCTTCGATGATATGGACGAGCACATTATGCAGAATATCCTGGGCTTGGAGCTCGACTCGGAGGAGGCGCATAAGATTGAGGATATGATGCGCCGTTGCGCCAATACGGCAATCACCTACATCCGTCGTGAGGATACCGAAGCGCAGAGCACCAAGGCGTTCTACATCTTTGCCCGCACGGCAAAGGTGCTGTTCCGCATAGGCGCAGCAATGGAGTTGCACCGCTTGGGCTACAAGTTCGAGTTGCTAAACCCGACCGAAGATGCAGGTAGTGATGTAAAGTTGAGCTAATCTAAACAGAGAGGGCGTGTTAGCAACTTTGCAAACACGCCCTTCTTGTATCCTGCAACCAACTCTTATTTTGTCGGGTAGGCAGCGATAAAGAGGTCACGCTCACGAATCTGTGCGGCAATCTTGTGGAGATTTGCCAACGAGATGTGACCCACCAAGTACTTGTAGTCGTCGCTGATGTACTGCTCCTCGATGCTGGCGAACTCGAACAAAGCACGATCCTCGGCATTCGAGTAGCGGAGATATACTCGTACCAATACATCGTCGGTATATTCAACCGGTGTGCGACCAATCATTCGCTTATACTCGTAGCGGTAGTTGTAGAAGCAGGCCATAATATCACTCAACACAGCCGAGCCTGTTGGATGACCGCCCGCACCACGACCAAACATAAACTGCTTGTCGTAGAACTTACCCTTGATAACTACGCCGTTGAACTCATCCTCTACACTATATATATATTTATCGCGCGAGATGAGCTGTGGCATAACGCTCATAATGATTTTGCCATTCTCCAACTTCTCCACATGTGCCACCAACTTGTAGCGACGCTCCTTCTCGTTTGCAAAGCGGATATCGTTGTCGTTCATCGAAGAGATACCGTAGGTGAAAATCTTCTCGGGCGAAACATAGCAACCGAAGGCGTGTACGGTGATGATAATGAGCTTGAACAACGAGTCCCAACCGCCGATGTCGAGTGTTGGGTCGCTCTCGGCAAAGCCAAGCTCCTGTGCACGGCGCAAAGCCACATCGTAGGAGTAGTTCTCGTTGAAAATCTTCGAGAGGATGAAGTTCGACGAGCCATTCAAGATACCCTTAACCGATACGAGGAGGTCGTTGTCGTAGTACTCTTCGAGGTTACGAATAACCGGAATAGAGCCACACGCCGATGCATCGTAGAGGAGTGCGACATTGTGCTTCTGTTGCAACTCGATAAGTTCAGGCAAGTGGTGAGCCAACATCTTCTTGTTGCCCGAAACCACCGAAAGACCACTCTGCAACGCACGCTTAACGATGTGGTATGCCGCCTCGGCATCGTCAATCAACTCCACGATAAGGTTAATCGACTCATCGTTGAAAATCTCGTCGGCATTGTCGGTGAAGAAGTCTGCCTCCACGCCACGCTCCTTGTTCAAATCACGAACGCAGACACGCTTGATTATCGCCTCCTTCGACGAGATGGTGTTAAGCACATCGTAGAGACCTCGGCCTACATTGCCAAAGCCGAACATTCCGATTGTAAGTTGTTTTGTTCCCATTGTATATCTTTATTCGTTTATAAATTCCAAAATAAGTCGGTTGAGCGACTCCGCCTCCACAAGGAAGCCGTCGTGACCAAACGACGAGTCGATAAGGTGGTAGTGCGCACCCTTGATATTGTCGGCAAGGTAGCGATTTTCCACCTCGGTGAAGAGGATATCGCTTGTGATACCCACCACAAAAGTTCGGCTCTTAATCGCTTTGAGTGCCTCGACCACTCCACCTCTGCCACGGCCGATGTCGTGCGAATCTACCGCATACGAAACCGAAGCGTAGGAGTAGGCATTGAAGCGACGGCGCAACTTCTCGCCCTGATAGCGCTGATATGAATGTACTCTGCGCTTGAACAAATCCCCCTTCAACTCCTCGTTATCCTGCTGTGTAAGGCAGTAGGCAGGGCCACCACGATAGCTCAACAGTGCAACACTGCGTGCCGCAGCCATACCCGCCTCGCCCGCATCGTCACGACGCTCGCCAAAGGTCGGGTCGTTCTCCAAAATCCAACGCTGCGACTCGTTGAACGCCGAAATCCACGGCGTGGTGGTTGCTCCCGTAGCTATCAGCACCAGATTCTCTGCCAAGTCGGGGTTTACCAACGACCACTCCAAGCACTGAAAACCGCCAATCGAGCTACCGATAAGCAACTTCACTCGCTTGATACCCAAGTGGTCCGCCAAACGCTGATGGCACACCGCCATATCTCGCACGGTAACCTTCGGAAAGTCGCCATACCACTTCTCGCCCGTAGCGGGGTTAATCGAAAGTGGTCCCGTAGTGCCGTAGTGCGAGCCGAGGAAGTTGGCGCAGATGATGAAGTACTTCGATGCGTCGAGCAACTTGCCCTCGCCAATCATCTCGGGCCACCACGACTCCACATCCGACGATGCGGTCAGGGCGTGACACACCCAGATGATGTTCGAATCATCGGCATTGCGCTCGCCATAGGTGTCGTAGGCGATGGTCAGCTCGCTCAAAACACCTCCACCCTCTAACTTTAACGGTGTTGTATCGTGAAAATATTTAGCCACTAATTCTCAATTCTTAATTCTCAATTCTCAATTAGATTTGAGCAAACGCTTGCTCAAAGTCCTCGATAATATCCTCTACCGCCTCCAAGCCTGCCGAGATACGCAAGAGTGTAGGTGCAATGCCCGCCTTAATCTTTGCCTCATCGCTCAACTGCTTGTGGGTGGTCGAAGCCGGGTGGGTAACGACCGTTATCGAGTCGCCAATCATTGTCATATTGGCAACGAGCTTCAACCCCTCGACAAAGCGAACCGTACTCTCCAAAGTACCCTTCAACTCCACCGATATAACGCACGCAGCACCCTTGCGGAAATACTTTTGTGCCAAAGCGTAACTTGCATCCTCCTCGAAGCCGACATAACTTACCGCCTTAACATTCTTGTTCGAGCGGAAGAACTCTGCCAACTTTGCAGTAGCCTCAGCCTCGTGGCGAACACGCAACGAGAGGGTTTCAAGACCAAGCATCATAAGATAGGTATCGAATGGCGAAGGGCAGCAACCGAAGTCACGCAAGCCATCCACACGGCACTTTACGATAAATGCCTGATTTGCGAAGGTCTTCCACAAGTTCAAGCCGTGGTAGCCCTCCGATGGGCCGTCAATCTCGGGATAGCGACCATTGCCCCAATCGAATGTTCCGCCATCGACGATAATACCGCCCATAGCCGTACCGTGACCATTTATCCACTTTGTAGCCGAGTCGCAGATGATATCCGCACCCCACTCCAACGGGTTGCAGAGGTAGCCGCAAGCGCCGAAGGTGTTATCCACAACGAGTGGCATCTGGTGCGAGTGAGCAACCTTCGCCAAAGCCTCGATATCGGCAACAATGCAACCAGGGTTAGACATCGACTCCACAAATACGAAGCGAGTCTTCTCGTCAATCAACTCCTCGATAGCCGCAGCCGAAGCGTTCTTGGCAAAGCGCACCTCAACGCCGAGGTTGCGCAACGAGATGGTGAATTGGTTATGAGTTCCACCATAGACATAAGGCGAGGTTACGATATTGTCGCCAGCCTTTGCCAAAGCGGTTACAGTTAGCAAAATCGCCGACATACCCGACGAGGTAGCCAATGCTCCAACGCCACCATACAACGCCGCAACACGGTTTTCGTAGGAGGCGGTTGTAGGGTTGTGGATGCGTGTATAGATATTGCCGGCCTCGCTCAACTCGAAGAGGTTAGCGGCATAGTCGCAACTTTTGAAGTGATAGGCAGCGGTAGGATAGATTGCCAAACCACGAGAAAGGGTGTGGTCGGGGGCATATCCACCGTGAATCTGCAAAGTCTCGAAACGGAGTTTCTTCTCGCTCATCGTTCTCTATTTATTGAAGTGTTAAAAATATCTTATTTTTATTCGGGCAAAGATAGCACAAAAAAATGTAGAATTAAGAATTAAGAATTAAAAATTATATGATATGACAAAAAAATAGTCGGCAACCACAGTCGCCGACTATTACAAACCTTGAGAATAAAAACTAATTTTTAATTCATCATTTTTAATTTTTAATTGAGTAATGCTTACTCCTGAACCTTCTTGCCCCAGTTGAGAATTGGGAGGAGGAACGAGATAACCGATGCGCCAATCCAGAAGATTGCAGCCTGCGAGAAGTCGTAGTGCTTAACAACCTCGCCAAGCTCATTTACGGTCTCGGTGATGTTGCTATTTACGAGGTAACCGCTCACCTTCTCCTGGATAGATGCAGCTGCGTAGCTCACCATACCCACGATACCGAGGGCCGCACCTGTTGCCTTACGAGGAACGATATCCACAGCCATCAAACCGCCGAGGAATGCAATCAATACTCCGATAGCGATACCAAAGAGAGCCATCGAGAGAACGCTTACCCAATATGCGTCACCACCATAGATAAACATTGCGTATGAAATCGAAAGAAGGACACCTGCAACAAATGCCGGCATCTTACGGTCGCCCTTGAACAATACATCCGACATCCAACCTGCTACAACGGTACCAACAATACCCAACCAAGCGTTGATTGAGATGATTGTCGAAGCCTCCATCAAGCTGTAACCCTTGGTCTCCTGCATAAAGAGCACGCCCCACGAGTTCAACGAGTAGCGAGAGATATACATAAATGCCGAAGCGAGAGCCAAAATCCAAACCGCAGGGGTCTTCAAAGCGAGCTTCTGTGCAGCAGCAGCCGAGCCGTCATCGTCACTCTTCTTCGCCTCGACCTTCTCGCCTGTCAAAATCTCAATCGAAGGCAAACCCTTGCTCTCGGGGGTATCGTGCATAAAGAAGATGATAATCAAGATACCTATCAAACCTGCGATAGCAGCACCAAAGAAGCCCCACTGCCAACCTGCATAGGCTACAATCGAGCCCACGAAGATGAACGAAAGACCCTCGCCAAGGTTGTGGCTTGCCGAGAAGAAACCGTAGAATGTTCCACGACGAGAGAGTGGGAACCAACGAGAGAGGGCGATAATTGCCGGTGGCGCACCCATCGACTGACCCCAGCCGCTCAAACCCCACAAGATTGCGAAGGCGATAAATACCATAAACGAGATGTTCTTTGCCTGTGCAGGATCTACGCCGATGAGAGCTGTATACTGCTCGCTACCTGTCAAACCAAAGATACCCATCAAGAAGCAGGCAAGAGCCGAGATGATAAGGCCTGTTGCCATAAAGCGCTTGATGTTCGAGTGGTCTGCCAAGAAGCCGTTTACGAACTTTCCGATGGCATAGGCTGCCAAGGTTACTGCACCGATTGTACCGAGCTGGTCGGCATCGAGCAGACCGCTGTCGATAATCGGCTTCTTCATCACATTGAGAGCCGCACGGCAAACATAGTAGAAGCTGTATCCGAGTGTTCCTGCCACGAAAGACTGGAACGCCAAGGACTTGTGATACTTCTTCTGCCCCTTCTCGTCAAGGTCTGTACGAAGAGGTGCCGGAGCACTTGTCTTGAAAAAATCTAAAAATCCCATAATTTTTTTCTTTTTAGGCCATTAGCTTTTAGCCATTAGCCATTAGCTTTTATTGAATTATTTAAGTGTGTGTCGTCCTTTGCTCTCCAAGTAGTTGATAAGCATTGCTGGGCGGTCGGTCTGAATCATCGAGGTGCCGTAAGAGAGAATCTTACCGTACTTCTTATGCTCGTTGCCAACAGCCGCATCGTCCTCCAAGTCGGTTTTCTTGCCACCGCAGAGGCTGTTCCACAAAGTGTTAATCCAGAGTCGCTTACCGCTCTTCAACACCTTGTCGAAGACCTTCTTCTCGTTTGGCAAAGTGCCATTCCAGCACATCTCGAACGCAACAAACGGAAGGTCGGTCGAGAGGTACTCTGCGAACAAGCCCTCGTGCTTTGCCCAATGCTTCTCGTTGTAGTTGATGATAGGCATATAGAGCATATTCTTGTCGTGCTTCGAGAAGAACTGCTTCATCGTCTCTGCCGACTTGCTGCTCTTGATAATCACCTGATCGACCATATTGCGCTCGGCAAGCATCTCCAAAATCTGGTCGTAGTAGTTGATACCCTTGTCGATGTTGATCAGAACTCGACCCTTGCAAACATCGAGAGCTTCGGCCAAGGTAGGCATCTTGTAGCGAGTTACAACCTTGTGACCTGCACGGAGATTGCGTGTGCGGATGTAGTCGAGGGTCAGCTCGCTAATCTTGCCCTTGCCATTGGTGGTGCGGTCGATAGTCTTGTCGTGGCAAACCACAATCTCGCCGTCAGCTGTGCGATGAACATCCAACTCCACGATATCCACACCCATTCGGATTGCAGACTCGATACCCTCCAACGAGTTCTCGGGGAAGTTGCGCCAATCGGCACGATGCGCAATGACAAAAACATACTCCGACTTCGGGTTGCGCAACTCACGCAAGAGCTTGTCGGTACGACTCTCTGCCATAGCAACCACTGCCATAGCTGCGAGAGCGATTGTTAGAATAAATTTTTTCATTGTTTTGAGTTATTATTTAATCGTAAATCTTCCTTCGAGTGTAGCATACGAGTCGGCACCAACCCAAACCTTGAAGTCGCCCTTGTCTGCCTTCCAGCTCATATCCTGGTGGCAATATGCCAAGTCCGAAGTCGGAACCTCGAAGGTTACAACCTTCGACTCGCCAGCCTTCAACGACAAACGCTCAAAGCCCTTCAACTCACGCACAGGGCGGGTGGTCTCGGCTACGATGTCGTGCACATAGAGCTGTGCCACATCGTCGCCGTCGTACTTGCCCTTGTTGGTAACCTTTACGCTAACCTTAACCACGCCACCAAGCTCCACGGTAGGGGTCAAGACCTTCAAGTCCGAATACTCGAACTCCGAGTAGCTCAAACCATAACCAAATGGGAAGAGCGGCGCATTCTGCATATCAACATAGCTTGCACTATATCCCTGTGCCTTGAATTGGCTCTTTGCAGGGCGACCCGTATTCTTCGAGTTGTAGTGCACAGGAATCTGTCCTACATGGTATGGGAACGACATTGTGAGGTGTCCCGAAGGGTTCTTGTCGCCCGAGACAAGGTCGGCAACCGCAGGGCCCTCCATTGTTCCACCGTGCCAAGTGAGAAGTACTGCATCCGACTTCTCAACCTCGTTGCGAATATCCATTGCTCGGCCTGTTGCAAGGAGCACAACAATCTTTTTGCCTGTCTTCTTCAATGCGTCGAGCAACTGTTGCTGATCCGCAGGCACCGTAATCTCAGCTCGTGAGCGAGACTCACCACTATGCCAACCCGAAAGACCCATCGAGAGGAGAATAACATCCGACTGCTCGGCAATCTTCACAGCCTCCTCGATTCCGCCCTCGATAAGTCCGTTCTTATATCGACCACACTCGCAAGCCTTGGTGTAGAGCACATTCTCCTTACCGAAACGCTCTTCGAGAGCTGTGCGGATAGTTATCGAGTGCTCCTTCTCGCCCAAGCCTCGCCAAGCACCAAGCTGGTCTATCTGCGAGTCGGCAAATGGGCCGATAAGGGCAATCTTCACACCCTTTTGGAGTGGCAATACGCCATTATTTTTGAGCAAAACCATCGACTCGGCAGCCACATTACGGGCAAATGCCAAATGCTCTGGGCGATAGTATGCGCCCTCCTGCTTCTGCGAGCCATATCTGTATGGGTCTTCGAAGAGACCAAGGCGGTACTTAATAACCAACACCTCACGAACAAGCTCGTCGACAAGCTTCTCCGAAATGCGACCCTCCTTAACGAGCTGCTCGCCATAAGCGATGTAGTCGCCACCGACCATATCCATATTAAGGTGCGCCTTCAAAGCCAACTCGGCTGCATCCTTACCATTGGCAGCTACGCCGTGGATAATCATCTCGTGTACTGCATTCCAGTCCGAAACGACAAAGCCCTTGAAGCCCAACTCCTTGCGAAGAAGGTCGTACAAGAGCCACTTGTTGCCCGATGCCGGAACACCGTGGAAGTCGTTGAACGACGACATCACGGTAACGGCTCCTGCATCCAATGCCGCCTTATAAGGTGGGAGATAGAGGTTACGGAACATCAACTCCGACATATCGACCGTATTGTAGTCCCTACCTGCCTGTGCTGCTCCATAAGCCGCAAAGTGCTTCACGCAAGCGGCAATAGTCTTATCCGACGAAAGGTCGTCGCCCTGATAGCCACGCACCATAGCGGCAGCAATCTTTGCTCCGAGGTATGGATCCTCACCTGCGCCCTCCGACACACGGCTCCAACGAGGATCTACAGAGATGTCGCACATTGGCGAGAAGGTCCAATGAATACCGGCAGCAACACTCTCCTCGGCCGCTACACGGGCTGCACGCTCCACCGCTTCGAGGTTCCACGAGCAGGCCATAGCCAAGTTCTCGGGGAAGATCACCTTACAGCCGTGAATGATATCGTAGCCAAAGATGAGCGGAATACCCAAACGGCTCTCCTCGACCGACATCTTCTGCAAGCGCAAAGCCTCCTCGGGCTTGCGAATCGAAAGGAACGAGCCAACCTCGCCATTGCGAATTGCGCTCTCGATATCACGCTTAACGCCCTCCGGGCCTGTTACTACACCCTTGCGGGTAACAAACTGTTCGAGCTGACCAAACTTCTCGCGCAAGGTCATCTTCTTGATAATGTTGTTGGCAAACTTGATAGCCTCTTGCTCCTCGTTTGCGGTTTTTGCCTCGACCGCACCGGCCACAAGGGCAAAAGTTGTCAATGCTAATAGAAATCTTTTCATCGTTTAGTTTTTTGGAATCGGGGTTGTGTAATTGTGCTTGGTTTTGAGCACCTTGTTGATGACAGGCAAGATGGTAGGCTCCAATACCTCTGCGTAGCAGAGAGTGTTCGGGTGAGCCGAATCCTTCTGATAGCCAATCTTCAAGCCCTTCTGCTCGTCTACAAGCTTCGAGTGGTAGTCCACATACGGAATCTTGTGGCTCTCGGCATAGGCCTTAATCATCTTGTTGAGGCGGATAATCTCGTCGCCAGGAACAAAATCTACATTCGGGCGCCAGCGGAATGCAGCAGCAGGGGTCACCGAGCAGAGTATAACCTTAATCTTGTGGAGTTTTGCCAACTCGCACATCGAGATGATGTTGTTAAGGATATTCTCGTGGGTGATTTTGCCGTTGTTGAGGGCGATGTCGTTGATACCTGCCATAATAACTACGGCACGAGGGTTCAACTCGATAACATCACGACGGAAGCGCACCAACATATGCGAGGTGGTCTGTCCGCCAATGCCACGACCAACAAAGTTGTTGTTCTTGAAGAAGTCGGGGTTGTATTTTGCCCAATTCTGGGTTATGGAGTTACCCATAAAGACTGCGTCGGGGCGAACACCCGAGGCGAGAACCTCGGCATTGAGTTTCTCGTAGCGATAGAACTTCGCCCAATCCTGCTGATGCTTTGGCAAGCCCTTCTGCGCATATACGCTCACGCACGCACACGAAACAAGCACCAAACACAAAGTCAAAAATCTCTTCATACAATTCGGGAAATTGGTTGTTGCGAATAAAAATCAAAAAACTGCTTTTAGAGGTGAGGTTTCAAGGCGAACAAGGTGGCGAAAGCGCAGCATAGTATGCCTATGTGTGGATTTCATTATCCGCAAGTTCAACACGAAATCATCCTCTGCTAAAAAATTGCTTTTAGAGGTGGGATTTCAAGGCGAACAAGGTGGCGAAAGCGCAGCATAGTATGCCTATGTGAGCATTTCGCCATCCGTAGTTCAACGCCGAAATCACCCTCTAAAACAATTTTTTATTTTGCTTGCCAAACTAATGCCGACGCTCCGAGAACGGCTGCATTCTTGTTCTGCAACTCACTTGGGAGAACTTTGACCTTATTCTTGAAGGCGATGAGCATATTCTCCTCCATATACCACTTGATAGGGTCGAAAATCAAATCGCCAGCCTTTGCCAAACCTCCAAAGATGAAGATAGCCTCAGGCGAAGTGATGGTAACAGCATCTGCCAAAGCGTAGCCGAGCTTCTGACCTGTAAGGCGGAAGCACTCCTTTGCGATAGGGTCGCCCTTGGCAGCAAACTGCGAGAGAGTTGCTGCTTCGAGTTGGTCGAATGAGTACTCACGGAGAGGTGAAGGATCGTTCATTGTTGCCATCAACTCGAAAGCGGTACGCTTGATACCACCTGCCGAGGTGTAGGTTTCGAGGCAGCCCTTACGACCGCAACCGCACTCACGACCGCCACGCTCAACGATAACGTGTCCGAACTCGCCTGCAAAGCCGTCGTGACCATAGATCATCTCGCCATTTGCAACAAAGCCCGAGCCTACGCCTGTGCCGAGGGTAATCATTATAAAGTCCTTCATACCCTTTGCACCGCCATATACCATCTCGCCGATGGTTGCAGCGTTAGCGTCGTTGGTAACATAGACAGGAACGTTCACAAAGTGCTTGCCCAAGTCGTCGGCAATGTTGAAGATGCGATCCTCGTCTTTCTTGCCGGCAGCAAGCTGCTCCTTAGAGTATTTCCACATATTTGACGGAATCTCAACAGTACCCTTGTAGTAGTTGCCGTTTGGCGCACCGATGCCGATACCTACCAAGTCGTAGTTGAAGCTGATGCCGCCAAGCAAAGTCTTCATTGCTGCCGCCAAATCCTCGATGTAGCGAGGATAGTCGTCGTAAGCCATATACGAGCGTGTAGAGATAGCCGATTCGCCGAAGATTTCACCCTTCTCATCCACAAGACCAAAAGCGGTATTTGTACCACCGATGTCGATTCCGAAAACAAGTTTTTTCATAGTTAATAGTTTTTAGTTTTTTGTATTATTTTTTAGTTCATAAAAATTCGATTCAATTTAATCATTCAAAGTTAGGTATAAATTCCAAGAATTCAAAATTTTTGATTAATATATTTCATATATAGTGCATACACAACAACTCTGCGCACGCCGACACAATTGTGCAATAACCATAAAAAGAGTGCCAGAGATGTCTCCTGGCACTCTTTTTTGTGGGCGACATATTTCGTCGCATCTATCGTATCTTATACTTTTTGAGAATCCTGGTAATTTTAGGCATTGTACGATTTAGCATACGCTCTACGCCAAGGTCGTTCAGATGCGCACCGTCAATTGTTCCTTCGCCGTCCTCGCCAATATAGAATCCCGGGTTGATAAAGTAGACATTCTTGAACTCCTTGCAAATCTGCTTCATAAGCACCTCGGCAGCAGCTCGTTGGTCGTCATTGCGCTTGCGGGCTCCAAGGTCGAAGCGACCCGAGTCACGCTTGACGGTTTGAAGGAAGATCATCGGTTTGTCGGGATGAGCCGCCACGATACGCTTCACAAAGTTGTAAAGACGCTCCTCGATCATCTGCTTTGTCGAGTTGGAGAAGGTATCAAAAAAGTAGGCATCAGCCTCCGTTGCGCAAACGATATTTGCAAAGAAATCATCGAGTCGGCATTTGCCACTAAGTCCGATATTCGGAGTCTCCGCATTGAGCATACGACCCATACGAGCCACATAGCAGAGTCCCGGGCGAGCTGCCGAGGCTCCGTGTGTAAGGCTCGATCCCACAAAGAGAATCTTGTGCTTGAAAGGCGACGGAATAGCCTTGATTGCGGCATCCTCTTCGACACCAATCTGCAACGACTTAACACCATTAAACATAGGCAGATAGAGCATACACTCCTTCTCGCCAACGGCCATATTCTTTACGGCCACATACTCGTGCTCTTGACCCACGGTTTTAGGGCGAGCAACACCTGCAAAGACCCACTTGCCGTTCTCTTTGATGTAGAGGTCGAGACCGCTATGGAAGATAGGTGTCATATTCGAGCCCAACCTCTTGGCTGTGGTGCTCCACTTAACTCGGATGCTGCGACTATCGGTGCTGAACACTACCGCCAGACCTGTTGTGTTGCGAAGACCGCTCTTGGCACTTTTCGGAATGTCGAACTGCTCAACATCTATACGATTAAGCGGAAGTCCATCGTTTTGAGCCTTGTTAATTATGGTGAGCGACGATGCATCCACATATTGATACTTTGGTGCAGCAAAGGCCACCGAGGAGAGAAGAATTGTTGCAACAACGAGTGCGCAAACTCTGCGAATGGTTTTCATAATCTTAGGGTTGGAATGGTTAATTTGTGCAAATATAGCAATTTTTTGATTAACAATGCCAAGGGTCGATATCGAAGATTAAAGAACTAAACTTTTATGGGGTGGCTATGATGTATTAACCAAATTTTTTGTACCTTTGAGAGTTGATTTTGAAAAAAGAGAACAATTTACACCCTTTTACGATGAAATTATATACCAACAGCGAGCTGTTGTCGCTCTTTGAGCGACACATTGCCCAAATGCCGACTCCCGAGGAGCCTCAACGACTCTATGCCCCAATCAAGTATGGTTTGGAGGTGGGCGGTAAGCGCATCAGACCTATCCTTTTGATGCTCTCCTACAACGCTTATGCCGAGGATGTAGAGCGTGCGCTGACACCGGCCATGGCGGTGGAGATTTTCCACAATTTTACGCTCTTGCACGACGACATTATGGACAATGCCGCAGTGCGCCGAGGTCGACCTTCAGTGCCGGCAAAGTGGGGCGATAATGTGGCAATTCTCTCGGGCGACGCTATGCTTATTTTGGCTTATAACCATCTGCAACGCACTCAAACAGAGAAGCTTTCAAAAATTTTCGAGTGGTTCAACAAGATGGCTGCCGAGGTGTGCGAGGGACAGCAGTTCGATATGGATTTCGAGACCCAGCAGAAGGTGTCGGTGGTCGATTATATGCGAATGATCGAGCTCAAAACCGCAGCCCTTTTGGCGGGCTCGGCAATCATCGGAGCCATCCTTGCAGGTGCCTCCGACAAAGATTGTCGCAACCTCTACAACTTTGCGTTGGAGGTGGGTTTGGCATTCCAGCTTCAAGACGATTTGCTCGATAGCTTTGGCGATGAGCGACTCGGCAAGAAGATTGGTGGCGACATCCTCGAAGGCAAGAAGACAATCCTGATGATTGAGGCCTTCTCTCGTGCCAACGAGGAGCAACGAGAGGTGTTGCGCACGACACACCTCCGCAACGATCTGACCGATGCCGAGAAGATTGCAACTATCAAGGCGTTGTACGAGAAGTTGGGTGTGCCCGAGCGTGTGGAGCAGCAGATTGCACAGAAGTTCCAGAAGGCACTCTCGATTTTGGACACCCTCGAAGTGCCACAAGAGCGCACCGCAGAGTTGCGCAAATATGCCGAAAACCTCATAGGCAGAAAAAGTTGATGAGTAGTGAGTAGTGAGTTGAAAACTCAAATTGACAATTGATAATTGATAATTGACAATTGATAATTAAAGGAATTTTTATTTAGGCCTGCGGCGCCCCTTTACTAGCCCTTACTAGCCATTACAAACCCTTAATTTTGTTGCGCCTTGACAAGTTTAGGAGTTCGGAAAACAAAAAAGATATGAAACGAACAGATATAGAAATTATGGCACCCGTGGGGTGCTACGAGTCGCTTCACGCTGCGATAAATGCCGGTGCAAACTCGGTATATTTCGGAATCGGAAGGCTGAATATGCGCTCCGCCTCGGCAGCAAATTTCTCCGAGAAGGACTTGGAGCAGATTGTCGAGATTGCCCACAAGGCGGGTGTAAAGACCTACCTTACGGTCAACACCATCATCTATGATGACGAGTTGCAGGCGATGCACGAAGTTGTCGACAAGGCGAAAGCGGTGGGCGTGGATGCCATTATCGCATCGGACTTGGCGGTCATAACCTACGCCTATCACGCAGGTGTCGAGGTGCATATCTCGACGCAGTGCAACATCTCGAACTCGGAGGCGGTGAAGTTCTTCTCGCAGTGGGCAGATGTTGTGGTTTTGGCTCGTGAGTTGTCGTTGGAGCAGATTGCCGAGGTGCATAAAGCGATTGTGGAGCAGGATATTCGTGGCCCAAAGGGCGAGTTGGTCGAGATTGAGATGTTCGCCCACGGAGCGTTGTGTATGTCAATTTCGGGCAAGTGCTATTTGAGCGAACACGAAACCGCTTGCTCGGCAAACCGTGGTGCTTGTCGCCAGATTTGTCGCAGAAAATATACAATTCAGGATAAGGATACAGGCGAAATGCTCGATATCGACGGTCGCTATATCCTCTCGCCAAAGGATCTCTGCACGGTCGATTTCCTCGACCAATTTATCGGGGCGGGTGTGCGTGTCTTGAAGATTGAGGGCAGAGCTCGTGGTGGCGAGTATGTAAAGCGTGTGGTCGAGGCATACGACAAGGCTCTGCGACTTATCGAAGCAGGCGAATATACCCGTGAGAATGCCGAGCAGTTGAAGGAGGGCTTGTTGCGAGTCTTCAACCGTGGTTTTTGGGGTGGATACTATGCCCACAAGCGCATTGTGGAGCACACCAACGCCTATGGCTCATCGGCAACCCACCGCAAGGAGTATGTGGGCAAAATCACCAACTACTTCAAAAATATCGGCGTGGCGGAGATTACCGTCGAGGCTTCGACTTTGGCTTCGGGTGACGACATCCTCATTATGGGTGAAACTACGGGCGTAGTGGAGCAGAAAGCGGAAAATATCGTCTTGAACGAGCAGGTTGTCGAGGGTGTTAAGCAGGGCGATGTTTGCTCGATTAAGACCGTCGAGGTTGTTCGCCGAGGCGATAAACTTTATAAAGAGGTATTACGATAATGAAAAGAGTTATTTTGTCAGTTTGTGCCATTCTTGCCACTTTATCGGCAACGGCATTCAGCTCTACGATGAAGAGCAAGTTGGTGGGCGATGTGAAGATTTCGTGCAAGGAGTCTGCCTGGAAAATCGACACAAAAATTGTGTCGAAGGGCGACATCGAGGAGATTACCATCGAGATGACTGCTACCGAGCCAACAACTCCGACACCATTGAAGGTGGAGTTTACGACTCCGCAGTTGGATGCCCACCACCTGTGGCATACCAACCGTAGCAACCGCACCATTTTGCCACCCGATTGGAGTGGTAAATACTCGTCGGCATTGGCGCAAACCGTACCACTCTACTCCTTCATAAACAGCAATAATCGCAACCGCCTGACTATCGCTACAAGCGAAGCAAAACGCCGTGTCGATGCGAGAATCGGACTGCGAGAGGAGGGGGCTGTGTTGTATGGGGCATTGTCGTTCTTCACCGAGGCAGAGGCTCCGATTTCGCACTACAAAACCACCATTCTGCTCGACAAGCGAGATATATTTTGGGCAGATGCCATCCGTGAGGGTGTTGCGTGGATAGAGTCGCACAACAACTTCAAGGTTTGCCAAGTTCCCGAGGCGGCATTCGAGCCACTATACTCAACCTGGTATCAGTTCCACCAGCAGATTACCGACAAGGAGATTGAGGCGGAGTGCCGTGAGGCTGTGAAGCTCGGAATGAAGACCATAATCGTAGATGACGGTTGGCAGACCGCCGACAACAATCGTGGCTACGCCTATTGTGGCGATTGGAAGGTTGCTCCTGTCCGCATAAAAGATATGGCAGCCCATGTGAAGCGTGTGCAGGATATGGGTATGAAGTATATGCTATGGTACTCCGTACCATTTGTCGGCAGATATAGCGATGCATACGAGCGTTTCGAGGGTAAATTCCTCGGACCAAGCCACGGAGCATTTGTCCTCGACCCTCGCTTCCCCGAGGTGCGAGAGTATCTGATTGCGACCTACGAGAAGGCTCTTCGTGAGTGGAATCTCGATGGCTTCAAGTTGGACTTTATCGACTCGTTCCGCATTAAGGGCACCGACCCTGCCGTAGCCGAGAATTATGCCGGCCGAGATATCAAGAGCGTGCCCGAGGCGGTGGATGTGCTGATGAAGGGTGTTTTATCTCGCCTTCAAGCCATCAAGCCCGACATTTTGATTGAGTTCCGCCAAAACTACATTGGTCCTGCCATTCGCCAATATGGAAATATGTTCCGTGCAAGCGACTGCCCGGGCGATATGCAGAATAATCGCATACGCATTGCCAACCTCCGTCTTACGAGTGGCACAACGGCCGTTCACGCCGATATGATTGAGTGGAATCCTAACGAGAAGCCCGAGGTGGCAGCCCGTCATATCCTCTCGGCATTGTATGGCGTGGTGCAGTACTCGGTGATGTTGCGAGAGTTGCCCGAGAGCCATTTTAAGGTTGTGAAACATTGGCTCGACTTCTCGCAAAAGCACCGCCAGACACTACTCCACAGCGATTTCCGCCCATATCATCCCGAGGCTTGCTTCCCCGTTTTGGAGGCAGAGAGCAATACGGAGCGTATCGTAACCGTTTATCAGGAGGGCGTGGTTGTCAAGGCTGGCTCGGCCGACCGAGATACCTATATAATCAACGCAACGGGCGCAGAGAAGGTGGCTATCGAGTTGGAGGGCAAGCCTAAAAAGGCGGAGTACTACGACACCTATGGCAACCTTGTTGCGAGAGCAAAACTCACCAAAGGTTTGCAAAATGTAGCAATCCCTGTCAGCGGATATGTAAAACTGATTTATTAACGAAAACTATATTATTATGTTCAGTGCAAATACCTACAAGAGCCGTCGTGCCGAGTTGTGCCGTCGCATCGGCAACGGCTTGATTTTGATTGCGGGTAACACCTACTCGCCAAACAACTATCCCAACAACGCCTACTACTTCCGTCAGGATTCGACCTTCCTCTACTACTTTGGCTTGAACTTGCCGACCTTGATGGCGGTAATTGATGCCGAGTCGGGTGAAGAGATGCTCTTTGGCGACGATTTTACGGTCGAGGATATCATCTGGACAGGCCCACAGCCTCGCCTTGTGGAGTTGGGTGCGCAGGTAGGAGTATCAAACTGCCAGCCATTGAAAGCGCTCGATGGCGTTATTGCCGAGGCGTTGAAACTCGGTCGCAAGATTCACTTCCTACCACCATATCGTGGCGAGAGCAAAATTGAGTTGGCTCGCCTTTTGGGCTTGCCGATTGCAGAGCTCTACAACCACAAATCTATTGATTTGATGTTTGCGGTAGCGGAGATGCGAGAGGTTAAGTCGGCCGAGGAGATCGAGGCGTTGGAGCGTGCTTTCCAACTCGGATATGCTATGCATACCACCGCAATGAAGATGTGCCGTGAGGGCGTTGTCGAGCGTGAGATTGCCGGCGCAATGGAGGGTATCGCCAAGGCACAGGGCTTGGGCGTTTCGTTCCCAAGTATCGTGTCGCAGCACGGCGAAACCTTGCATAATCTCAATAGCGACGGCGTGTTGGAGAATGGTCGTTTGTTGTTAGTCGATGCTGGTGCCGAGTCGCTCGAAAACTACTGCTCCGACCACACCCGCACCTACCCCGTGTCGGGCAAATTTACCCAGAAGCAGAAGGAGATCTACGAGATTGTGCTCCGTGCTCACGACGAGGCTCCGAAGAATATGCGTACCGGTGCGATGTATATGGAGGAGGTACACAAGAAGGCTCTCCTATCGTTGGCAGAGGGCTTGCACGATGTGGGCTTGATTAAGGGTGCGCCACAAGATGCTGTCGAAGCGGGTGCAATGTACCTGTTTATGCCTCACGGCCTTTCGCACGGACTCGGAATGGATGTTCACGACTGCGAGGCTATGGGCGAGCGCAGCTACGACTTCTCGGAGATGAAGGAGCGTGCTATCGCATCGGGCACTTGCGTATATCGTGCCGCTTGGAAGTTGCACGAGGGCACCGTAATGAGCAACGAGCCGGGTATCTACTTTATCCCTGCCCTGATCGACAAGTCGAAGGCAGAGGGTCTCTATAAGGGTATCGTAAATTATGACCTTCTCGACGAGTATCGTGACTTTGGCGGTATCCGCATCGAGGATGATATCGTAGTAACCGCCGAGGGTGGTCGAGTGATTGGCGACAAGCATATCCCTTCGTCGGTCGAGGAGCTCGAGGCAGTTGTGGGCAAATAGGTTGCCCACAAAATTGAGAATTGAGAATTGAGAATTGAGAATTAAATCTATTTTACAGATAAAAAATAAATATCACAAAAAACGGGTTATCGTTTTTACCATAAATTTTCAATTGTCAATTATCAATTATCAATTAAAAAGCATAGAACTATGATTTTTCTCTTTCCTACTGAGTTGGAGGCGGCTCGTTTGAGGGCTTTGCGACCAGACCTCGATATCCGCATTTGCGGCATCGGAGCCGTAGAGACGGCTACCGAGGTGGCTCGCATACTCCGCACCGAGCGCAAGCCGTTGCTGCTCTGCGGTATCGCTGGGGCATACGACCGCAACCTCAAAAAGGGCGATGTAGTAGCGGTTACCGAAGAGCGATTTGCCTACCTATCAACGGGTTACGACCGCTCATACCTCGCTTCGATGGTGGTCGAGGGGCTGCCTATGGTGCGCAGCAACACAGTGTCGCACTGCTCGCAAGAGCCCAATGGTGCTCAAATTGAGAATATGGAGGGAGCCGCACTCTTTGCCCTTGCCCAAGCCGAGGGGGTACGCTGTGGCGAGATTCGTGCCATATCGAACTATGTAGGCGAGGAGCGCAAAGATTGGAACATCGAGCTCGCCATCGAGCTCCTTACAAAGACTATTCTAACCCTTAACATCGAGGAGATATAATGCTAAAACGAGCTGCACTATTGCTTTTACCGTTGTTTCTTATGTCGTTCAGCCGG
>JAFVVS010000041.1 GCA_017502025.1 Alistipes sp.
CAACACAGAATGCCGAAAAGATGAAGGTCTTGAAGGCGGTAATGGCTAAAATCGAGAAGGATTTTGGCAAGGGTTCGATTATGCAGATGTCGAGCGAAAATGTTGAGAATGTGCCGGTTATCCCGACAGGCTCAATTACCCTCGATGTTGCACTCGGCGTGGGCGGCTACCCAAAGGGTCGTGTAATCGAGATTTTTGGTCCTGAGTCATCAGGTAAGACAACTTTGGCAATTCACGCTATTGCAGAGGCGCAGAAGGCGGGCGGTATCGCTGCATTTATCGATGCAGAGCACGCTTTCGACAGCTTCTATGCACAAAAGTTGGGCGTTGATGTCGAGAATCTCCTCGTATCGCAGCCCGATAATGGCGAACAGGCTCTCGAAATTGCTGACTCGTTGATTCGTTCGAGCGCAATCGACATTATCGTTATCGACTCGGTGGCAGCACTTACTCCAAAGGCTGAAATCGAGGGCGAGATGGGCGACTCGAAGATGGGTTTGCAGGCTCGATTGATGTCGCAGGCATTGCGTAAATTGACCGCAAGTATCGCAAAGACAAAGACTGTCTGCATCTTCATCAACCAGCTTCGTGACAAGATTGGCGTGGTTTATGGTAACCCAGAAACTACTACCGGTGGTAATGCGTTGAAGTTCTACGCCAGCGTGCGTATCGACATCCGTCGCACCTCGGTGATTAAGGATGGTGAGGAGCAGCTCGGAACACGCACCCGTGTTAAGGTCGTAAAGAACAAGGTGGCACCTCCGTTCAAGAAGGCTGAGTTCGACATTATGTTCGGCGAGGGTATCTCGAAAATTGGCGAGGTTCTCGACTTGGCGGTTGATTACGAGATTATCAAGAAGGCCGGCTCGTGGTTCTCTTACGGAGATAAGAAGATTGGCCAGGGTAGAGATGCCGTGAAGGAACTTTTGACCTCGGACAAGGCTTTGTGCGACGAGATTGAGGCAAAGTTGCGAGAGGCAATGACAAGCAAATAAGAGGCTTTAAGCCCCACAAAACGAGAGCATAGTACCGTTTCGACGGTACTGCTCTCTATATTGGTTTTTAGAGGTATAGGTTATGAGTAATTATACTGCGGAAGACGAGAGATTGATTAACAAGGCCTGGGAAGAGCTACTCGAATCGTGCAAAAAGATTTGCAAGGGCGAAGATGATTGGAACTTCATTAAGCGAGCATTTTTCCTTGCAAAGGAGGCGCACGCAGGTGTTCGCCGTCGTTCGGGCGAGCCCTACCTGCTTCACCCGATTGCCGTAGCCCAAATCGCTATAAATGAGATTGGTTTGGGTGTTAAATCGGTTGTAGCATCGCTGCTGCACGATGTGGTCGAGGATACCGACTATACGGTCGAAGATATCGAACATATCTTTGGTGCAAAGGTCGCTTCGATGGTCGATGGATTGACCAAGATGTCGGGCGTATTCAATGCCGACACCTCGGAGCAGGCGGAGTATTTCCGCAAGGTGTTGCTCACCCTTTCGGATGATGTGCGTGTAATTCTCATCAAGATTGCAGACCGCTTGCACAATATGCGCACATTGCAGTATATGCCTCTGAATAAGCAGATTAAGATTACAGGCGAGACCATCTACCTCTTCGCTCCGCTGGCATATCGCCTCGGTCTTTACCCCATAAAGAGCGAATTGGAAGACCTCTGTATGAAGTATCGCTTCCCTGAGGAATACAAGCAGATTAGCAGTTTGCTGGCGGAAACAGCCGAGAAGCGACAAGAGTATATCGACCGCTTTTGCAAGCCTATTATCGAGGCCCTCGACCGCAACAACATCAAATATGAGATTTCGGGCCGAGTAAAGAGCGTATATTCGATATGGACAAAGATGCAGCGCAAGCAGATTCCGTTCGAGGAGGTCTACGACCTGTTTGCTATCCGCATCGTATTCCAGACCTTGCCATTCCCATCGGAGAAGACGCAGTGTTGGCAGATATACTCCAATATCACAGATATTTACGCTCCAAAGCAGGATCGTCTGCGTGATTGGATTTCGATGCCGAAGGCGAATGGCTACGAGGCGTTGCATTCGACCGTTATGGGCCCTGATGGTCATTGGGTCGAGGTACAGATTCGCACCCAGCGAATGGAAGAGATTGCAGAGCGAGGTTTTGCAGCGCACTGGAAGTACAAGAAGGCTACGCTTTCGCAAAATGACGACGCTTTCGACACCTGGCTCAAAAAGATTAGGGATGCGTTGAACAGCCCGACCGAGAGTGCCGTAGAGTTCCTCGACAACTTCAAATTGTCGCTCTACACCTCTGAAATTACGGTATTTACGCCAAAGGGCGAGCAACGCCAATTGCCAAATGGAGCAACTGCGCTCGACTTCGCATACGACATCCACACCAAAGTGGGTGACCACGCCATTGGTGCAAAGATTAACCACAAAATAGAGGCTATAACCAAGCCTTTGAAGTGGGGTGATCAGATCGAGATTATCACCGCCGACAGCGCAAAGCCGAAGGCGGAATGGCTCGAAATTGTCACCACAACCAAGGCAAAGCAGAAGATTACAGCCTACCTGAAACGAGAGCAGCAGAACAATGTCGAAAATGGAATTGCCATATTCGAAAGCAAGTTGGCGGAGTTCAATGTGGCTCTTAGCGGTAGAGTTCTCCGCAAGGCAATACAGGCGTATGGCTGCAAATATAAGGATGAGTTTTACAGCCATATCGGCGCAGGCATCATCTCGCTCGACAATATCGAGAAGGTGCTCAAATCATCGTCAGCAAGCAAGTTGCTCAAATTCTGGAAATTAGGCCGAGAAGACGACGAGGATATAGAGGATAATAACGAAAACGAAAGCAAACCTTCGACAGACGATAGCTTCGTTATCGCTTCGTGTTGCAACCCTCTGCCTGGCGACAATGTAGTAGGCTTCCGTGACCCCGTATCGAACAAGATTGTAGTGCATAAAGCGACCTGCAACGAGCTTAATCGCCTTGCATCGCAATACGGCAAGAATATCATCAAGGATAAGATTACCTGGTCGCAGCATAAGACTACCGCCTATCTTTCGACTATCGAACTGCGAGGAATCGACCGTATGGGTATGCTGTCAGACATTACACACATCGTTTCCGACGATTTCAGCATCAATATGCGAGAGATACACCTACGCAGCCACGATGGTATTTTCGAGGGCAAATTGAGCCTTTATGTGCAAAATGTGGAAGCTCTCTACGCCCTGATGGACAAATTCCGTCAGATAAAAGGATTGGAGAGCGTTAAACGTATCGAAAATAACGAAATGGAGTAGGTTGTTTCGGGGGGGGCTTCCCCAAAATGCGACAAATCGAACATTTTAGATACAAGCATTATTGCGACTAATCATCCCAACAACAGCTACTATTTCTAAAAAGGAGATAGTGGGGTAGGGGAGAAGTGAGAAATTCAAAGTATAAAAAAGATAAATGTATGGCAACAATCTTTTCACGAATTATAGCTGGCGAAATTCCGAGCTATAAAGTGGCAGAAAACGACCACTATTACGCATTTCTTGACATCAACCCGCTCGCAAAGGGTCACACCCTCGTTGTTCCCAAGCAGGAGGTGGACTATCTCTATGACCTCGACGACGAGACATTGCAGGGTATGATCGTCTTCGCAAAGCAAATTGCACAAAAAATCAAGGCATTTAGCGGCTGCAATAGGGTAGCAACAGTAGTTTTGGGCCTGGAAGTGCCCCACGCACACATCCATCTTATCCCTATGAATAGCGAAAAAGATGTCGATTTCAGCCGAGAGAAGCTTGTTTTAACGCCAGAAGAGTTTGCAGAAATAGCTGCTGCACTGAGAGAGTAGGGGAGTGTTAACAACTTTGTAACACGCTAATAAGCAGAGTGATACGCAATGTACACTCTGCTTATTGCATATAGATATTTAACATAATATAGCGGATATCCACAAAATCAAAATTTATAGGGTAGTCCGAATACCCGAATAATATCTTTCTTTCCAAAATCCACCCAAATTCAATATGTTATTTTACATTTGTAAAAAATACACAAGTGTAAAAAGAGTATACTGCTTTACATTTGTAACACGCAGCATATGTTAATAAGCGAAATTTGTTTTACACTTGTAATGTTACAACAGTGGCAATTTTGCGGTAAATCACAGGCGTTTCATATACATTCATATATTGAATTTCTAATATATTTAGTGCTGATTATTAGCAATTTACGGAAATTACATAAAGTAAAACCCTACCAATAATACCACCACAGAGCAGATATTACCCATATTGTTAAATTAACGATATTTCAAACTAAATAACGCACATATATTCAGCATTTTAGCACCTTATATATAAAGTAAAACCACACATACTAACGATTTGCCGATTTAACTGTTTTTCCATTATTAACATTTGTAACACTTATTAACAGTTATCAACATTTAACATTTGTAGAATTTTATTTGTGCGTTTCGTAAAAATTGTTTACCTTTGTAAAAACTCACGAAGATGAACGAAAAATTGCGTATTTTGATGCAAAGTGAGAATTTGACGGCGAGCAGACTCGCAGAAATTCTCGAAATAAAGCCGGCTGCCGTATCCCACATTTTGAGCGGACGCAACAAACCGAGCTTCGATTTGTTGTGTAAAATTGTCAATCGCTTTCCGCAGATCAATCCTTATTGGTTGCTTGGTGATGCAGAGGAGATGCGCAATCCGAATGTCCCTTTTTCAACATCCGAACAATCGAGCGAAACAAGTGTAACCCTCTTTGATTTGGGAGAGCAAAAATCGGCGCCGGTGAAAAATTCGGACACGACGACACCTACCGAAAATTTGGCGTTGCCGACATTCGGTCGTTCCGACATCGAGAAGATCATCGTTGTTTACAGCGACCGGACCTTCGAGGAGTTGAAGCCAAAAAAATTAGGGTAGTCGCAACTACCCTAATTTTTTTTTACCTTATTATATATATAAGGTAAATTTCGCCTATTTTCGAGCGAAAATTCACGCATCATCGCACGCAAAAAATAAAATATGCGATTCTCAGCGAGTTAAAGTTGCAACGCAATAGTGCGTAACTTATTAATTATCAACGAGAAAACAACAATTTCGTGGAGAGATAAAAACTTTTTCATCCAACGATAAATCTACAATGTGCACTCTGGAAAGCAAATAATTCTTATCTTTGTGCTAGAAAAAGAGGATAATGTGGCGAGGTAGTGAAAACGGCAACTATTAACGCCACCTACACCACACCACCCTCTCATATATCTGCGTGACGCAATATGTGTACTAAGATAATACTTTTTTCAGTAATTCCAAAAGGAAAAACAGCGCTACAATAACCTGTAACGCTGTTTTTTATTGTTTTTCGATATGTGGAATGTGTTTACATTTGTAACATTTTACACCTCAACGCACAGGGCATAGGGAGTAAATAAGCCCTTATTTGAGCAATGGGAAGCACGCACTTGGATGCGGAAAACGGCAAATTTGGGGAGCCAACGCCAAGACCCAACACCACCGCCCTGGTATATTCTTTTTTCGGTGGGATAGTAGCCAAATTCGGCCAACTTTGCGAGTAGTTTTTCGGGTGGTTGGCCCCTGTACCATTTAGCAATTTGTACAACTTTTTCTCTTTGCGCTATCTGCGACAAGGTGGGCTCTTTGTGGTAAATTTGGCGTTTAGGCAGGGTTAAATATCTGCGTTTGCGGGAAGGGTTTTGCAATTTAACATAATAGGTCATAATGTAGCAATAAATAGGTTTAGGTAAGCAAAGATAAATAATTGAACGTTAAACCATTACGAAATCATAACATTTCGCACAATATTTTGCGCTGTCGCTGTGACAACCTCAACGGGGCGGGGTACTTTTTTTGTCGGGTAAGGCGCCCAAAGGGCGCAACAGGCGGGGCGGGGACCGAAGGCCGACAGGGCGTAGCGCATAGGCCTTCGGCCCGTTGGCCAACGGCCAACGCCCCGACCACGCCCCCGACAAAAGATAGAAGGCGGGCCACCTTGGGCGACTGCTCCGCCCTGCGCAATGGGCGGGGCGGAAGGGAATAGGCGCACGAGGTGGGCCGACAGCCCCTGCGGGGTGCGCCACCTTTGGCCCGCATACACGCAAGGGCGGGGGCGTGCCCCCGTTCATTTTACCCTTGCGGGTTTGTGGGGCAATTTGCGTGTTCGCACCCCGACAGGGGTACCGCTTTTGGGTGGGGTTGGGGGCGCCCCCCGCTACGGACCGAGAGCCAACAACAGCGGACAACCTCAACTCGCCAAACTATGCGCAGTAATACCACCTAACACAGCGGGGATAAGGCGGGGCCATAGTGGCGGGGCTAACCCCCGCCACTACAATGCGCATTGATACGCTGAACAGCACCAAGCGGGCCACAATGGCACCTAATAAGTAATACGATATTGCGGGCGTGTAACTAAGCCCCGATTTTTTGGCGTTGTAGACTGAACAGGAAACACGACAAAAAACGGGGACCCGAAGGGGAAAAGAAAAGGAGCAACTACCGCCAAATTGTTACCCCTTCGCATAATCTATGCAAATATGAATACTAAACACGCCACAAATATAACTACTTTTTTCAATATCCCGCCTTTAATCTGCCGTAAATATATGCATTGAATGTGCAATAGCCCATTTTGCACGCTCTATAATACAACGATGCCTTTTTGTCGCTGTTACCGCCATAGAATTTGCGCACCTTCTTGATATCGGGCAGCTCTTTTTTATCCTCTTTGGGTTTGTTATAGTAGCCCCAACATTGCACAGCCCGAAGGCCTTGCACCTCGAAGAAATCATTGATAATATAGGGGGCATTGTTGATATTTAGCCCTAAGTTGTTGAGGTTGTCAAAATGGCATAGGGAAGATTGTAGGATGCGACAGGCAGAGCCGAACTGCAACGCCATAAAGCCCCTTTTAACTGCGTAGTGTTCGAGCCTAAACGGCATAGAAAAATAGTACTCTTCGAGTATGTAGTGTGCATCCCTGCGAATGTGCCTATTTGGGCTATCCCAATAATAGGCGAATTTATCGGGCATTTTCGGCATAGCGGATGCGGTGTGTTTAATAGTGTCGAACTCTACAACGAGGTTGTGGGGGTATTGGTTGGTACGTTTGCACCATTGTCGGCAAATATATTCTAACACTTGGGCCGAGTTGGTGGCGACTTTGATATTAGGGGAATACCACCCGCCACCGAGGGGCTGAACGCCAAAGGCCCGACAGCCGACAGCGCACGGTAAATCATCTTGCCGTTGCTTGTAGCGAACATCGGAATTTATAATTTTGCGGAAGGTGTCCGAGAGCCCACGCACGAAGGGTGGTATTTGGTCGGCCCGTAATTTTACATTTGTAAAAAGTTCAGCGAGAAAGTTGTAACAACCGAGGTGGTAAGAAAATTTTGCAAATTGGTGGCCAAATGGTTTAACGTTGCGTAATAACTGAGTGAAAGTTGCGCCAAAATTAGACGCATTTTGCGATGTTGTGAAATTGTGCATAGTTTGTGCATTTTGGTTTGTAAATAATTGTGAGCAAAATATTTGGCGGTTTGCTCACATTTTTGTATTTTTGTTTTTGTATATTGGTTTGACCTAATATGTGTATTATGTTAAATTTTATTTAGGGATTACCTGGTTGACGATTTATTAAGGGTTGATTATGAAGAATTTAGGAATATTATCATTTGTTGCGATTTTGCTTTTCTCGCTTGCCGGTTGTGCCGAGCGAAAGGTTGTTGTTGAAAATCGTGTTGTGGTGTCGATTGCACCGCTTAAACCGCTTGTAGAGGGCATCCTCGGTGACGATTTCGAGGTGTCGGTGCTTGTGCCATTCGGAGCTTCACCCGAAACCTTTGAGCCTACGCCAAAGCAGTTGCGAGAGGTCGAAACGGCTCGTTTTGTGTTCGGCACAGGAGTGCTCGAATTTGAGCAGGAACTGCTCCATCGCATTGCCCGTAACGAGCAGATTATCAACACTTCACAGGGCATTGAGTTGATTCAGGGCAGCTGTTCGCACGCCCATCACTCACACCACAATCACGCCCATGGCGTCGATCCACATATCTGGTGTTCGCCAAAGTCACTTATCGATATGTCGAGAAATATCTACTCCGCCATCATCACCGAGATGCCCGACTCGATAAAGTATAAAATGGCATATAACGACCTGGTTATCAGGTTGGCAGACCTTCATAAAGAGGTTGCAGAGAAGTGTTGGGAAAAGCCTTACACAACATTTATGATATACCACCCTGCCCTGACCTATCTTGCTCGTGACTACGGACTTATACAGGTGGCGGTCGAGAATGAGGGCAAGGAGCCAAGCGCAAAGCACCTCGCACACATCATCGAGTTGGCTCGACAAAAGGGCATCAAGCACATTCTCTACCAATCGGAGTTTCCCGCTTCTTCGGTCGAGATTATATGCCGTGACATCGATGCTACTGCGGTGGAAATCAACCCATTAGACGAAGATATATTCACAAATATCCGTAATATCGTAACCCTTATAATGGAGTAGCAATGGAGGCTCTTGTTTCGCTGAAAAATGTCACTGTCCAATACGACAGCACCGTTGCATTGGAGGGGGTGTCGCTCGATATCTACCCCACTGATTTCCTGGGTGTTATAGGACCAAACGGAGGTGGTAAGACTACCCTTGTCAAGGCTATTTTAGGCACACTTCCCTACAACGGAGAGGTGACCTACTCCCCCACTCTTTTTGAGCACAACCACCCTCTCATAGGCTATCTTCCGCAGCTCTCGGAGTTCGATCGTTCGTTCCCGATTTCGGTCATTGAGGTTGTAATGTCGGGATTACAGGCGGAGAAAGGGGTCTTAAAACGCTACACCGCAGCCGACCGCAAGCGTGCGATGGAACTGCTAAAAATAGCAGGTATCGAGGGTATCGCCGAGCGTCAAATCAGCGAGGTTTCGGGCGGACAGATGCAACGAGCATTGCTCTGCCGAGCCGTCATCTTGGAGCCTAAACTGCTCATCCTCGACGAGCCGACCAACTTTGTGGATAACCAATTCGAGAATGAGCTCTACACCCTATTACACCGCCTTAACGAGCGTATGGCGATAGTTATGGTATCGCACGACCTGGGAACGATTACGAGCGTCGTAAAGAGCATTGTTTGCGTCAATCGCACCGTTCATCGCCACGACTCGAACATCATCACGGCCGAGCAGTTGGAGAACTACCACTGCCCTATTCAGATTATCTCGCACGGTAATATTCCGCATACGGTTTTGGAGCATCACCACCACTAAAAAATAGGCTAACCCGTTGAAGGTTAGCCTATTTCATTCTCACGAACTACCCTACTTGGTAAATTCGATAATGGTTCCCGTAGCGGTAAATGTGGTACGAGTAAAGAATGGCGGAACGCCCGAAATTGTCTGCTTCACATTGATATTTACAATGGTCTGCGCACCCTGCAAATTCGCATTCTTGAACATCTCGCCAACTGCATTGGCACGAATCTCAGCCTTGCCGCAACCGCCAATGCCGATAATCTGTGTTACAGTTGCAACACCCTCTGCCTGACCAATAACCTTGAAGTTGTTCTGCGAAAGAACCACCTCAGTCTTTGTTACGCTTGCGTTCGACGATTTGTACAAGTGTGCCGAACAACCGGTGAGCAACATCGCACCCAAGACGAGTGCCAAAGTGAATAATTTCTTCATAGCATAAATATTTATATTGTTGTATAGTGCAAATATAATAATAATAAGATCGGAAGAG